>WQXV01000084.1 GCA_009781565.1 Actinomycetes bacterium | reverse complement strand
GACTGTCGGTACTTAACTTCTACCAGTCCACGATCTATATCACGGTATTTGCGGCACTACTGAGCAAGCCTCTGAACTATCTGCTGACGCGGAGGCTGACCCTGCCGGACTATGTGTCCTACGTATTGGAGAAGAGCTAGAGCGCTGCGATGATAGCGTCAGCGTACTCTTCGGTGCTCGCTTTGCCACCCAGATCGTATGTGACCGTCTCTCGTTTCGTGATCACGTCTGCGACCGCGTTCTCGATCGAGGCTGCAGCTTCGGACTCTCCCAGATGACGTAGCATCATCGCCGATGAGAGGATCAGTGCCGTTGGATTGGCTATCCCTTGACCCGCGCGTTTCGGTGCCGAGCCATGGACCGGCTCGAAGAGCGCTTCGTTATCTCCGATATTGGCACCGGGCGCGATACCGAGCCCTCCGACCAGACCGGCACAGACATCACTGAGGATATCACCGTAGAGGTTGGCCATGACCATGACGTCGAACTGCGAGGGGTCCATGACCAGGCGCATACACGCTGCATCGACGATCGCATCCTCGAACTCGATGCCGTGCTCTGCATATTCTTCGGCGATCTCACGCGCGATCTGCAAGAAGAGCCCGTCGGTGTGCTTCATGATATTAGCTTTGTGGACACAGGTGACCTTCTTGCGCCCATTGGCGAGTGCATACTCGAATGCGGCTCTCACGATGCGGCGGGTACCGAACTCACTGATCGGCTTGATCGATATTGCGGCATCGTCACGCACCTTCCCGCCCAGCTCGGCAAGACAGGAGCGCAGCTTTGCCGCGTCATCACTACCCGCTTCGAACTCGATGCCCGCGTAGAGATCCTCGGTGTTCTCACGAAAGATGACGATGTCGATCGGCCTCGCATCGGGCATCTGCCCGTAACGATCGGCTCCGTAGGTCTTGGCCGGTCTCAGATTGATGTAGAGATCGAGCGCTTTACGCAGGGCGACGTTGATGGAGCGAAAACCGGTGCCGACCGGGGTCGTGATCGGTCCTTTGATGGCTACTTTGTTGCGCTTGATCGAATCGATGACACGATCAGGCAAAGGAGTGCCTTCGCTCTCCATCACCGCTTCTCCGGCCTCTTGGACATCCCACGCGATGTCGACGCCGGTCGCCTCCACCACGCGCTTCATCGCTGCGGTGATCTCGGGTCCGATACCATCTCCCGGTATGAGGGTCACTTGATGCATAGTCTGAATACTCCTTACGACTTGACCGGCGTTCTGCGCCTGGACAGCTTCACGATCTCTTCGGCTTTTCTCTTGAGCAGACCGGTCCCGTTATCGGCGTTGAACTGGAACTGCTCGCGCGCCTGCTTTTTGACCGTATCGTCCACACCGGTCCTAAACATCGCGATGAACTCGTTGAGCATGCTGATGAATTCGGGGTCCCCATGATAGCAACGCAGCGCGTCCGAGATGAGACGCCAAGCCTTTTTCGACCGCGGGATCGTCGAGGCTCCGTAAGCGCACAGTACTTTGAATGCCGCGAGACGAACGGTACCGGACTCCTCATCGTAGAGACACTCCTCTATGGCGTCCCATGCCTTATCGATCAACCTCATATCCTTGTGCGCCAAGATCCCGATGATCTCGAGACTGTTATAGCGTGTGGGTGCCTCAGGTCGATAGAGTGCATCGATGAAGGCATCACTATGTTCGAACAGGACCTCAGGAGTGACGCGGGCCATATCCAGAAGTGCTTGGGACGCATACTCACGCGTCAGGCGAGACGAGCTCGACAGCGCCTCGACCAACGCGCGTCGGACTGAAACGTAGCGCTCGGCAAGCTCGAGCACTTCATCGATCGGTGTTTCAACATTTACTTCATAGCGACGCATCAGTTCTCCTCATTCGCGACTGCAGCGGTATCGGCGGCCTCAGCAGCCGATTCGATGTTGAAACCACCGTATTTGCGGAAATGCGCGACCAGTCCTCCATCGTTGAGCAGCTGAGCCATCACCGGAGGCAGAGGGGCGAAACCGATCTTTGTCCCTTGGGTCACATTCGTGACCGTGCCGCCTTCCAGGTCGAGGATCAGCTCGTCACCGTCATCGATCTGGTCGGTATCACAGATCACGACCGGAAGCCCGGTGTTGATCGCGTTGCGATAGAAGATCCGTGCGAAGCTTTTTGCGAGTACCGCCTGGGTATTCGAGTGGATGAGCACGAGCGGAGCCTGCTCACGCGACGAGCCCATGCCGAAGTTCTTGCCCGCGACTAGAAAGCCCCCTTGAGGTTTGACCTTCTTGTAGTAGTTGGGATCGAGATCCTCCATGGCGTGGGCGGCCATGGCCTCCATATCATCGCTCTTGAACTTGTACTTCCCGCTGATGATGTAGTCGGTATTGATGTCGTCACCGTATTTGTATGCTTTGTAGCTCATGCTATCTCACCTGCCAGAACTGATTTCGCGACCGTTTCCGGGCTTGCCAGATAGATGAACGCGTTGCTGTTGCCCATCCGCCCCTTGAAGTTGCGGTTCGCCGTCGAGATAACGTTCTCGCCATCACTGGGCACCCCGTTGTGCGTACCCACACAGGGACCGCATCCGGGGGTGACCACACTGGCACCTGCCTCCACGAAGGTCTGGATATAGCCTTCCTTGATCGCATCGAGATAGATGTCGCGTGATGCTGGAGCGATCACCAAACGCGCGTCGGGGTGGATCGTCTTGCCCTCGAGTATCTTTGCAGCTACCGCCAGATCGTTGAGGCGCCCGTTCGTACAGGTCCCGATGACGCCTTGGGCGATCGGAGTACCGGCGACCTCATCGAGTGGCACCACGTTATCGACCGCATGCGGTTTGGCGACCTGACGTCCGATATCGGATACATCGATATCGATGATGCGGGCATAGACCGCATCCTCATCAGGGCTTTGTGGATGTGCCTCGCGATCGGAGCGCTCGGCTAGCCACGCCAACGTTTTATCATCGGCAGCCATCAGACCGGCTTTCGCTCCGACTTCGATGGCCATGTTGCTCATTGTCATGCGCTCCTCAACACTCATCGCATCGATGATGGGCCCCGAAAACTCGATCACTTCATAGGTAGCTCCGTCAGCTCCCAGCATGCCGGCGATATGCAAGATGAGATCCTTGCTCGACACCCCAGGCTGTAGCTGGCCGGTCAAGACGATCTTGGTCGTCTCGGGTACTTTGAACCAGAGCTTGCCGCTAGCCATCGCTGCAGCTCCATCGGTCGAGCCGACCCCGGTCGAGAACACGTTGAGGGCTCCGTAGGTACAGGTATGAGAGTCGCAGCCGACCATCAGGTCTCCGGCAACGACATGGCCTTGCTCGGGGATGAGTTGATGGCACACACCGCAACCCACGTCATAGATATGACAGCCGGTCTCTTTGCCGAACTGACGCATCGTGTGATGCAGGGCGCTGACGCCCTCGTTGGGGCTGGGACTGGAATGATCCATCACCAATGCGACCTTGTCGGGATCGAACACGGTATCGACCCCCATGTTCTTGAGCGCCTTGATCGCCAAGGGCGAGGTACCGTCCTGGCCCATCACGAAATCGACATCAGCGACGACGATGTCACCAGCGCGCGCATCAGTTCCCGAATGATTCGAGAAGATCTTCTCGGCTATGGTCTTGCCTACTACTTTTTCTTTCATCAAATCACTGCTTTCTCAACTGCGGCTTCTGCCACGGCTTCTTTTTCCGCTATGAAGTTCTGGTAGAGCTTGACCAACTCCTTGTCGAAGAGCGAGCGGTTGAGCAGCACCGCTTTGGCGCGTACTGCCGGAAGGAGCTCGGCTGCCTCTTCACGCGAGATGGGTATACCGAACTCGGCAAGCTTGAGCTCGATCGTCTTCGAGCCACTGTGCTTTCCAACGACGATCTGACGCTCCAGACCGACCTCATCGGGACTGAAGACCTCATAGGTCTTCGGGTTCTTGATGACCCCATCGGCATGGATCCCACTCTCGTGGGCGAACATGTTGCTCCCTACGATCGGTTTCCACGCTGGTATCGTACGTCCAGCCGCACGCATGACATAGTCGGTTATCTCATAGAACTGTTTGGTATCGATATCGACCTCGATATCCTCAAGGTATTTTAGGGCCATCACCACTTCCTCGAGTGCGGCATTGCCCGCTCTCTCGCCCAAGCCGCCCACGGTCACATTGACCCAGGTCGCGCCTGCGTGGATGCCGGCGATCGCGTTGGCGACCGCCATTCCGAAGTCGTTGTGCGTGTGCATCTCGACCTCGAGACCGGTCTCTTCGATCAGATGCTTGACGATACTATAGATGCGGAACGGTTCCATCGTACCTATCGTGTCACAGAAACGGATACGATCTGCGCCTTCCTCTTTTGCGACGGCAGCGTATTCCAGTAGGAATCCCAGCTCGGTGCGGGATGCGTCTTCGGCATTGACCGAGACATAGACATCATGGGATTTGGCGAGCTCGACCGCTTTGCGGATCGAATCCAGTACCCATTGACGGTCCTTTTGAAGCTTGGTCTCGATATGGATGTCACTGGTCGCCAGCGATATCGCGATCGCATCGACTCCCAGATCGATCGAGTCTTTGATCTCATCGAGATTGGCGCGGTTCCACGCAAGCACACTTGCATCGAGCCCCATATGGGCGATCTCCTCGATGACTTCGCGCTCGCTCCCACCCATAGCGGGAATGCCTGCCTCGATCTGGTCGACACCGACCTCATCGAGCATACGTGCGATGTTGATCTTCTCGTCGTTGCTGAAAACCACACCCGCGGTCTGTTCGCCGTCTCGCAGGGTCGTATCATCGATCTTGATATGTGTTTTCTTCAGCTTGCTCTCGATAGGAAGCTCCCACACCATTTGATCGGCAACTTCTTCAGTAATTGGCGCCTTGATATCCTTCATAACGCCTCCTTTCGCTGAACCTACTATTGTAGCGCAAAAGTGGCGTTCCTCGAAATCTGCACCGTGCTGGGTCGTGCGGGGCTTGATTGTCAGAGTAAACGCAACAGAGGAGGTGCATGTGTCTTATCACTTGACACTTTCTGGGGAATCGGTGTGATATAACAATGCCACCCGAAGGTGGCACTGCCATATTCTGCGAGATCTAGGGAAGGTGAGATCTCAAGCAAAATCATATGAGTAAGCAGCTAGGTCGCCATGCGTCTTTTCTCTCCACGCTGACGATACCGTGCTGCTGCGATCAAGGCTGCGCTGGCAAGAACCAGAGCGATGATCGGGGTAAGGGTCGTCTCATCCCCCATCTTAGGAGTGATGCCACTCGCTCCCGGTCCTTGCGGGTTGGGAACGACCT
>WQXV01000083.1 GCA_009781565.1 Actinomycetes bacterium | reverse complement strand
GAGGTTCTCTGAGCGACTTCGAGTCGCATATAAAGAAGATCTGCAAGCTGATCGACGGTCCGATATCGGCTGAGGCGGTCGGTACCGGTCGCGATGAGCTGATCGAGGAGGGCAAACGTCTGTCCGCTTTGGCAGACAACGTCGTAGTCAAAGTCCCGACGACGATCGAAGGCCTGGCGGCGACCAAGGAGTTGGCATCCCTTGGAATCGATACCAACCTCACGCTGTGCTTCAGTGTGCCGCAGGCGGTCATGGCTGCTCGTGCCGGAGCACGCTATATCTCACCGTTCGTCGGTCGCTTCGACGACATCAGCGAAGATGGTCTGACCAAACTCGAAGAGGTCATCATCGCCCTGGATAACTATGATTTCGGCCACCAGGTCGAGGTCATCGCCGCCTCCATCCGCAGTGCACACCATGTCACGCAAGCTGCCTTGATGGGAGCAGATATCGCTACGGTCCCCTTCGGTGTGCTCAAAAAACTGATCGAGCATCCCCTGACCGATCGGGGTTTGGAATCCTTTGCCGCAGACTGGGATAAGGTGGTGAGCGCATGAGCGCGCGCAAACGTCCTCGCAGGAGTGTCGATCGTCGACCGATGGTCTATGACGAGGCGAAGCAAGAGGCAAAGCAAGAGGCAAAGCCCCAGATCAAACGCGAGGATCTTGAGAAGCAGAAGGTTGCCGAGATACGACAGGTCGCCGAAGGGATCTCAGTAGCGAGCAAGGGGCTCAAAAAGGGAGAGTTGATCGATGCGATCATGGCTGCGCAAGAGACGCTGGCAGCCGCCCAACCCAGCGAGCCTGAAGCCGAGGTCGTCGAGTTTGTCGAGGTCAACGGCATACTGGATATCATGAAGGAAGGTTACGGTTTCTTACGTACTGCCGGGTATCTGTCCGGTCCTGATGATGTCTATGTCGCCACCTCGATGATCCGCAAGAACGGACTGCGGCGTGGGGACGCCATATCGGGCAAGATGCGTGATGCGCGCAACAACGAGAAGTTCGGCGCGCTCCAAAGCATCGACACAGTCAACGGGATGGATCCCGAACTAGCCAAAGACCGTCCAAAATTCTCGTCGCTGACCCCGGTCTTTCCCGAGGCCGACTGGTCCGAAGAGGGCAAAGGTGAAGGCCGCCTGATCATGGAGCATGGAGCTGAGTTCATCACCTCGCGTACCATCGACCTGGTCGCCCCGATAGGAAAAGGCCAACGTGGCCTGATCGTATCGCCGCCCAAGGCGGGAAAGACCATCATCCTCAAAGAGATCGCCGCATCGATCGCGGCCAACAATCCTGAAGTGCATCTGATGTGCCTGCTCGTCGATGAGCGCCCCGAGGAAGTGACCGATATGGAGCGCTCTATCCGCGGTGAGGTCATCAGTTCGACCTTCGATATGCCTTCAGAGAACCATATCGCGGCAGCCGAGCTCGTCATCGAGCGTGCCAAACGCCCGGTCGAGATGGGTCAAGCTGTCGTGATCCTGCTTGATTCGATCACCCGTCTGGCGCGCGCCTACAACCTTGCCTCACCAGCCTCAGGGCGCATTCTGTCCGGTGGTGTGGACTCGACTGCGCTCTATCCGCCCAAGCGGTTCTTCGGGGCGGCCCGAAACATCGAGCATGGTGGTTCGCTCACCATCCTGGCTACCGCACTGGTCGATACCGGATCGAAGATGGACGAGGTCATCTTCGAGGAGTTCAAGGGTACCGGCAACATGGAACTGCGTCTGGACCGCTCGCTTGCTGACCGCCGCATCTTTCCTGCGATCGATATCATCGTCTCAGGCACGCGTCGTGAGGACCTCCTGCTCGAACCCGAGTGGGAGAACTTCATCTATGGTGTGCGTTCCATCTTGCATCCGCTCGATCCCGATCGCGCGATGCAACAGCTTCTGGTCGGTTTCAAGCAGACCGAGGACAACAAGATCCTCGTGCGCAAGATGGCCAAGAAGCTCGCCCAAAATGGTGGCGACCTAGGCAAAATGTAGTACAATGGCACAGCTGTAATGAGCACCTGGTCAGCAATCAGGTGCGTAAACCGTGTAAGGAGTACGTTGAAATGAAAGAAAGTCTACACCCCGAGTACAAGGTCACTCGCTACGAGTGCTCATGTGGCAACACCTTCGAGTCGATGTCGACCAAGGGTGGGAACCTCCACATCGAGCTCTGTGATAAATGCCATCCGTTCTATACCGGTCAGCAGAAGCTGATCGATACCGGAGGACGTGTCCAGCGCTTCGCTGACAAGTACGGTGCCGCTGCGACCGCGACCCTTGAGAAGGATGCGGCGGCCAAAGAGGCACGTCGCAGAGCAGCTGAGGAACTCGAGATCATCAAACGCGCGCAGCGCGAGGAGAAAGTGGCCGCCAAAGCCGCCAAAGCGAACGAGTTCGCCGCGCAGGCAAAAAGCGCTCCTGCCGTCGATGAGGTGGGCGAGGAAGCTGCCGACGCGCTCAGTGAGAAGGATGCCGATACACCGACCAGTGAGGGGGACGGGATGCTCGAAGATAGCAACGTCGCAGGAATCGATGCCGCCGAAGCCGAGCAAGAGGCCGAGATCCAAGAAGAGGATGCGGCAGCAGCCCATGATGCAGCCACCGCAGGTGACCTTGCCGACCAGATCGATACCGCTGATATTCTAAGCGATGCAGCCGGTGCACCTGGTGATGGACTGGAGCCCTAGACTCCGTACCTACGAGGCCCTAGGCTTCGACCACAAAACGTAAAGCGAAAGGACGCACTTCGATAGCGAAGGTGCGTCCTTTTAGTATCTCCCCATCGATCTGGGCGACCAGTTCGCTCCCATCAACACTTGAGAAGGTGACCGATTCGATCTCTTGGGTCTCGTACTCATCAAGGGTATGATGGGTCGCTCGCAAGAGTGAGGGGATCTTGGTCAGGGTCTTGAGCGCAGGCATCCACTCGATCCGTGACATCGTCAGCTTACCATCAGCCGGATGGGCGAACGGATTGATCCTGAATCCGCCACCATAGGTCTTACCGTTGGTCACGGTGTGCAGCAGCACCTCACGTCGATAGGTCACCCCATCGATGGTGATATCGAGCACGGTCGGCTTGAGGTTGAACAAGATGGTACCGATCAGCGCTTGCCCATAGAGCAGCATACCGGATCTTCCGGTCTCCTCCTTGATCTTGGTGGTCGCCGCCACCGTGAGCGCATCGAGCCCGATCGAGAAGCTGTTGACGAAGTAGGTCTCGTTGCACAACCCCAGATCGAAGGCCTTGGTACGGCCCGCACGGATCACCGCGATGGCCTCATCGATGGTGGTGGGCGAGCCGATCATGCGACAGGTGTCGTTACCTGAGCCCAAGGGGATCAGACCGAGACAAGGACGCTGGCCGTCTGCGATCTGCATCATACCGTTGACGATCTCATGGATCGTTCCATCTCCGCCGATGGCGCAGATGACGTCGTAGGGGTGTGAAGCGGCGGCAAGCTCGACCGCATGACGAGGGTACTCGGTGTTGACGAAGGTGACATCGAGATCGGTGAGTTTTTCTTCGATCTGGCGCGCAGTATCACGCGCCGCTCCACTGCGCGCAGCGGGGTTAACGATGGCAAGATATCGTGTGGGTGACACCACTCTCTCGCTTTCTGCCCCATGATAGAATGAAACGGTTATCTGACAGGAGAATTGTACATGGATGTCCGCCTACTGAACAGCACACCCGATCCGCAGCGCGCCATCGCGACGGCTGCTCGGCTGTGCTATGCACCGATCGGTGCCGCACAGCTCATGGAGACGATGACTGATGAGGAGATCGAGAAGATCTTGCGCATCATCATGTCGAGCGGGCACCACTCCGCCCTTGAGCATGCCAGCTTCACGTTCGCGATCGATGGGGTCTCACGCGCACTGACCCACCAGTTGGTACGCCACCGTATCGCCAGTTATAACCAACAATCGCAACGCTACGTGAGTTTCGATGACGATCCGACCTTCATCGTACCGCCCGAGGTCGATATCGAGCCGCTGCGACGCAAGATGTTCCTCGAAGCCTGCGGCGAGGCGTTCGCTTCGTATCGCGCCATGATAGAGGAGGGGGTCGCGGTCGAGGATGCGCGCTATCTGCTCCCCAACGCGACCGAGACCAAGATCGTCGTGACGATGAATACCCGCGAGCTGCTCCACTTCTTCAGCCTGCGCTGCTGTCAGCGCGCCCAATGGGAGATCCGCGAGCTGAGCAATCTGATGCTTGAGCTGGCGACCCCTGTCGCACCCTATATCTTCATGGATGCCGGTGCGCCGTGTCGGCGCGGACCTTGCCCTGAAGGTAAGATGTCGTGCGGCAATCCCTTCGAGAGGATCTTGCGTGTCTGAGACGTGTACCCATATCGGAGGACAGGCCGTCATCGAGGGCGTGATGATGCGCGGCAAGAAGAACTGGGCGGTCGCGGTCAGAGATCCCCAGGGAAGGATCCAGACCGAGCAACACGACCTGGCCAGTGCGGCTGATAAGAATGCGTGGATGAAGTGGCCGCTGGTCCGAGGATGCGTCGCCATGGTCGAATCCCTCTCGTTGGGCACCAAAGCGCTGGGCATCTCGGCACAGTTCGCCGGCCAAGATGACGAAGGCGAGGAGATGTTGGGCTCGGCGGTCATGGCAGGGACCATGGTGGTCGCCGCCCTGTTCGCGATCTTCATCTTCATCGTTCTGCCCGCCCTTGCGACCAATCTGGCGGTCGGACAGATCACCGATAATCCGCTGCGGTGGAATGTGGTCGACGGGTTGTTCCGTGCCCTGGCCTTCTTTCTCTATGTGTGGGTCGTGGGGCGCTGGGCAGATATGAAGCGGGTGTTCCGGTATCACGGAGCCGAGCACAAGGTGATCCATACCGTCGAGGCAGGCGAGGAGCTCACGGTCGCCAACGCCATGAAGTACTCGACGATGCATGTGCGCTGTGGTACGGCGTTCCTGCTGATGGTCATCGTGCTCTCGATCGTGGTCTTCTCGCTGATTCCGATCCGGACGATGATCGCTGCCGCAGGGATCGATAACAGGGTACTCGTCACGTTGCTCACCATCGTCAGCCGGCTCCTCCTGCTGCCCTTGGTCGCAGGACTGGCCTATGAGGTCACGGTCAAGTGGGCAGGACCGCGCGCCGATCGCTGGTATGTCAAGATCTTGCTGTGGCCCGGACTGCAGATGCAGCGACTGACCACCGCCGAGCCTACCGAGGACATGGTGGAGGTCGCCATCGCCGCAACCAACCTGATCATCGCCCGAGAGCAAGCCCCCGAACTCGCTGACGCACGTGTGGCCGTCAAATTTGCAGGTGAGAGAGTTGAATCGGAATTGGAGCTCATGCCCAACGT
>WQXV01000082.1 GCA_009781565.1 Actinomycetes bacterium | reverse complement strand
GCCCCCTCATCGATGAGTTGCTTGGCGACCTCACCAGAGACAGCGGGATCTGATTTGCAGTCGAGGTTCTTCCACTCGATCTGCTTGCCCAGAACGCCACCTTCTGAATTAACTTTGTCGATCGCGAGCAAAATTCCGTTGAGTCCCATCTGGTCGAATGCGGCATTATCACCGGTCATAGCCAGCGTCCCACCGAATAGGACCGTGTCGCCCGTCTCGGTATCAACGGTGATCTCGTCGACCTCGGTCACAACATCCCTACGGCAACCCACAAGCCCACTGGCGGATATGACCAGCGAGAGCGCAAGTATAAGCAATAGAAACCTTTTCATACCAAACTCCCTTCTTTAACTGCTCTTTGAGCGGTTAACCAATGTAAAAAGTATATAGAAAAGCGCGCATTATTGCGAGATTGTCGCAAGATGGCCTGTCGAGCCCATGTTGCTCCTCTATACTGTTGCTATGCGAGTTGGACTGTTCAGTGATACCTACAAGCCCGAGATCAACGGGGTCGTCAACAGTGTTCTGATGCTCAAGGAGGGCCTTGAAGCACGAGGTCATGAGGTGTTCGTCTTCGCCCCAGGAAACCCCGCTGCCGAGCCTGAGGAGCATGTCTTTCGCACGCATGCAACAACGCTGCCGATCCTGCAGGAGCGCCGCCTCGCGCTGCCGTGGAGCCTGAAGATGTGGAATACGATCCGCTCGCTCGATCTCGATATCGTGCATACGCATACCGAGTTCGGGGTCGGCGCCTTCGGCTTTCGGGCACGGCGTCAGCTGGGACTGCCCCAGGTTCACACCTATCACACGGTATGGGAGGAGTATACCCACTACCTGACGCGCGGGCGTTTTTTCGACCAGGAGGCACGTTGGGTCGTTGCCGACCAGACACGTCGGACGTTGCGCAACGTCGATCATGTCATCGTTCCCAGCATGAAGACCCTCGAACTGTTGGCCGGATATGGGGTCACCAATCCCATCAGCGTTATTCCCACCGGTGTCGATCTGGATCGTTTCTCTCCTGCTACTGAAGCGGACGAGCCACGTCTGGCTGCACTACGTCGACGCTTCGGCACGGCAGGTTTTAGCCATACCCTGCTCATAATCGGGCGTATCGCGCCAGAGAAAAGTGTCGTCGAGCTGCTCGAGATGACCCTTGGCTACCTGCAAGAACACCCTGATACCTGCGTGCTTGTCGTCGGAGATGGACCCAGCTTGGGCGAGCTGGTCACCCTGGCTGCCAACAGTGAGGTGTCGGACCAGATCTTCTTTACCGGTGAGGTGCCGTGGGAGACCGTCCCCGATTTCTACCGGATCAGTGATATCCACATCGGCAACAGTAGTACGGAAACACAGGGGCTGACCTTTATCGAAGCACTGGCGAGCGGGACCTTGGTCGTTAGTCGCTACAACCGCTGCTTCGATGGGATATTCTTCGATAATGTCAACGCATCTCTCTTCGATCGATCGAGCGACTATATTCCTGAACTGAAGGAGGCGCTCGATCCAGCGGTGCGCCAATCCCGCATCTGCGCAGGACTTGCAACAGCACGCGAGTTGAGTAAACCGGTCTTTGCGCAGCATGTCGAAGAGGTCTATGAACAGCTCGTGGCTACGTGAAAAGGAGGCTTCGAAATCGAAGCCTCCTCGTGATTGGTCCTACGGATGTCGCGAGTTACTTGCGATGCCACCGAAGGGTCGCATCGTCGCGCAACGGGACGATCGTCTCCTTGCGCAACGCAACGAGCTCCTGTCGATTCGACTCGACCTTGAAGCGTTCCATCTCCTCGCGCATGAATTTGAGCTCGGTCATGAGCGAGTCGCGCTCGTCTTCCAGATGCAGGATCCGTACGACACCGGCAAGGTTGATACCTTCCTTCTGTGTCAGTTCCTGGATCAGGCGGAGCCGCTCGATATCTGCCTCGCTATAGAGCCGGGTGTTACCTTGCGTACGCTGCGGTTGCACCAGACGTTTGCGCTCATAGATGCGCAAGGTCTGCGGATGCACTCCCGCTAGGTCAGCGGCAACCCCGATCATATAGACAGGACGATGCCGTCTGTCGTTATCTGGTTCCATCTCTCTTCCTACCATTTCCGTACGCTGCCCGAACGTGTCGCGGCAAACTGTTTCATCAACTCTTTTTGCTGAGCGTTCAGACTGGTCGGCACGATAGTGCGCGCCTTGACCATCAGATCACCCTTTGCCGAGCCCTTGAGCTTCGGCGCTCCCTTGCCCTTCATGCGGAAGATCTTGCCGTCCTGGGTACCTGCCGGGATCTTGAGATTGGCTTTTCCGCCACCAGGCAGTGGCACCGTCACGGTCGTCCCCAGTGCAGCCTCATCGATAGCCAACGGCAGATCGAGATGGACGTTGGCACCATCACGCTTGAAGTAGGGGTGCGGACTTATCTTGGTCTTGACGTAGAGATCACCTTTGGGGCCTCCACGCTCGCCCGCGCCGCCTCTGCCTTTGAAGCGCAGCTTGCCTCCGTCGGTCGCACCAGCTGGTACGTTGACGGTCATCTCGCCACCAGCAGGGGTCTTGACCTTGATCTTGGTCCCTTTGAACGCCTGGTCGAAGGTGATGTTGGTCTCAAGCTCGTAGTCTTGACCGCGTGCAGGACCTTGCGCCCCACGTCCGCGACCACCGAACATACCACCACGATCACCGGCTCCACCGAACATCGAGCCGAAGATATCTCCCAGATCGATGTCTTCCATGTTGACCTCTTGGTACTGGCCTCCACCGGGAAAGCCCCCACCAGGAAATCCACCGCCGGGGAACCCTCCACCGGGAAAGCCTCCGCCGGGGAATCCACCACCGGGATAACCGCTGGTCGTCTGCCGACCTGCACCACCACGACTGGCACCGCCACCACTGGGTCCATAACCAGGACCGGGAGGGGTGTCGAAGTACTGACCGAACTGATCGTACTGTTTACGTTTCGCCTCGTCGCTGAGCACCTCGTAGGCCTCGTTGATCGTTTTGAACTTCTCCTCGTCACCACCTTTATCGGGGTGATGTTTCAAGGCGAGGTTACGAAACGCCTTCTTTATCTCGGCTGCCGTTGCGGTCTTGGGCACACCGAGCACATCGTAATAGTTTTGAGTAGCCATGTTCTAGGCACCTGTTGACACGATCACCATTGCAGGGCGCAGTGTCTTTCCTCCCAATCGATATCCTTTTTGGACCACTTCGAGAACGGTCTCGTTGGGGACCTCTGCATTCTCTTTCATTGAGACGGCTTGTGCCGTCTCACTGTCGAACGCCTCACCCTCAGGGTTGAGTACCTCGACACCTTCGCGCTCGAGCGCAGCCATGAACTTGGTATAGATCGCCGAGAGACCATCCTTCATCTCGCTACCGGTCTCCTCGGCATGGGCCATCGCAAGCTCGATGTCATCGACGACCGGGATCAGCGAGGTGACCACGCGAGCTCCTGCCCGCTTGATCTCATCGGCTGAACGGGCCTCGAGACGCTTACGTGTGTTCTCGAACTCGGCTTGTGCACGATGGGCATAGTCCTTCCAGTGCGCCGCCTCGGCACGAAGCTCGTCCTCGACACCGGGAGCTGCTGCATCAAGATCCGCTTTGATCTTGTCGGCGGCATCCTTGACATCTTCGGCGATCGCTTCTAATGTCTCTTCCTTATCCTTGCCTACTTCTTTGATCGCAGGCTCTGCGTCGGCAGCGATCTTCGCTGCAGCATCTTTGACATCTGCCTCGACTGCTTTTGCTGCAGGATCGATGTCGACCATGGCCTTGTCGGTACCATCACTGATGTCACCGGCGACCTTTGAAGCTGCGTCGGCAATATCTTTGCCGAGCTCCTTGGCGGCCGAAGCCGCCGCGGAGTCAGTTTTTGCGTTATCTTTTTTATTCATCGTCCACTACCTCGAAATCTCCGTCGACGACCTCATCGGTTGCGACATCCTCGACCACAGGCTCGTCAACGACGACCTCTTCGGTACCAGCACTTTGCGTGTCCTGATACATGACCTCGGCCAACTTGAAGCTCTTCTCCTGAAGCGCATCGTGGCGGGTCTTGATCAGCTCGGCATCGTCACCTTCAAGTGCCTCACGCAGGTTGGTGATGGCGGTGGTGATGTCGTTCTTGAGACCGGACTCGACCTTCTCGCCCAGATCGGCAAGGGTCTTCTCGGTCGAATACGCCAGCGTATCAGCGTTGTTGCGCAGTCCGATGAGCTCTTTGATCTCCTTGTCAGCCTCTGCGTTTGCCGCAGCGTCGCTGACCATCTGATCGACCTCAGCATCAGAGAGCGTGGTCGAACCGGTGATGGTGATCTTCTGCTCTTGGCCGGTGCCACGATCCTTCGCGGTCACGTTGACGATCCCGTTGGCATCGATATCAAAGGTGACCTCAATCTGCGGAACGCCACGCGGAGCTGAAGGGATTCCACTGAGCGTGAAACGACCCAGGGTCTTGTTGTCTTTTGCCATCTCGCGCTCGCCCTGCAAAACGTGGATGTCAACACTGGGCTGACCATCGACGGCGGTCGTGTAGACCTCGGTCTTGCGAGTCGGGATGGTGGTGTTACGCTCGATCATGCGGGTCATGATGCCACCCATGGTCTCAACACCCAGGGACAGAGGAGTCACGTCAAGGAGCAGGATGTCGCCCTTGCCGAAGTCTCCGGAGAGCACGCCACCTTGTACGGCAGCACCCATGGCAACGACCTCGTCAGGATTGACACCCATGTGAGGATCTTTGCCGGTGATGGTCTTGACGATCTCTTGGACCGCAGGCATACGGGTCGAGCCACCGACGAGGATGACCTCATCGAGATCGCTCGTCGAGATACCGGCATCCTTGATGGCCTTCTCGACTGGACCGCGGGTACGCTCGAGCAGGTCGCTCGTGAGTTTCTCGAACTCGCCACGAGTCATCGTGTAATCAAGATGCTTGGGGCCTGAGCTGTCTGCAGTGATGAATGGAAGGTTGATGTGAGCGGACTCGGCTGAAGAGAGTTCCTTCTTGGCGCGCTCGGCACCTTCCTTGAGGCGCTGAAGCGCCATCTTGTCTGCACGAAGGTCGACACCTTGCTCGGCCTGGAACTTGTCAGCGAGCCAGTCGATGACCATCTGATCCCAGTCGTCGCCACCCAGGTGATTGTCACCATTGGTCGCGAGCACCTCGACGACATTATCGCCCAGCTCAAGGACGGACACGTCGAAGGTTCCGCCGCCCAAGTCGAAGATCAGTACCTTTTGCTCCTTGCCTTTTTTGTCAAGGCCGTAAGCAAGGGCTGCGGCGGTCGGCTCGTTGACGATACGCTTGACATCGAGTCCCGCGATCTTGCCGGCATCCTTGGTCGCCTGACGTTGCGCGTCATTGAAGTACGCGGGAACGGTGATGACGGCCTCG
>WQXV01000081.1 GCA_009781565.1 Actinomycetes bacterium | reverse complement strand
TTACCCGGTCGCTGCCTCTTCGGTCTATGGCTACACATTGGTAAGCACCAGCCCTGAGCTCGTCAACGATCTAACTCCGATCGTGGTCGGTACCATACCAGTTCACGATGTCTATTTCTACTATGTACCACTATCACCTGCAGAACTCACCAAACATGCAGGAGTCGTCTTGAAACAGACGACACCGCGTCCCAGCGGTCGGATCGGGACCGATCTGCTAAGCACGATCAGTCTCTCGAACAGTGACGTGAGTGGGGATGGTTATGATCTACCACCGGGTAGCAAGATCGAGATTTATTATGATCCAGCCCGAGTGGATAGAAACTCGATCAGAGTATCGATTGCTAATACGTACTACACCGTCGACAACAGTCAAGATGGCAAGCTTGTACTGAACTTACATAATGGCTTCGCGGTCGGTGATGATATCGAAGCGACTATTATTTGGAACTTGAAGTTTGGACCGACCGAGGAAGGTGTTGGGGTTCCCCTCTACGCGCAGGTGATCATTCCCGATACGGATGCTCCCGATGGCTACACACCAGTTGCTGTTGCCAACGAGGTGAGTCTCTATGGAACCTATTATCGGCCGTCTCTTATCAAGTATGCCAATGGGTCGAGCCTTAACTACCACTACATCAACTTTGGTCCTACCAATCCCGATGGTTCTTTCATATCCGACGATCTGAAAAGCATCACCTATACCTATCGGCTCGCTAATGTTGAGCGCAATCTTGAGCAGGTGATCCTTACCGACTACTTACCCGAATATGAAATGATCGATGAGCAGGGGAATATCTCAACGGCAACGGCAGTCTTTGATCCTACCAAAAATCCCGGCTGGACACTCATGGGACCAGGTGTGGTCAGCTATACCCAACCGGTCAACAATTCGATGTCGGCAAGTCTTCCCCAACTCATATTAGATTTTCCTGATATTGTATCGAATCAATCAATTCAAAACACAGCGAGTTTTGTTGCCACTCCCTATAACATGGCATCCACGGAAAGTGAGTTTACGGGCAGAGACTCTATCATTAGCTTGATTGGATCTGCTGAGCCACGCCCCAAGGGAATGTTTGACAAGACTGCCCTGCGGCCTCGGTTCTATGATTATCCTGAAGAGAAAGCTCTTTCCTTCCGCTGGCGGCTTACGGTCTCAGGATACCATGAGGTAATCGATGAGATCAGCGGAACGACCCAAGCAGCGCTTTTGCCCGAGGGGCACTCCCTTGGAAACATCAAGCTTGCTGATGACCTGCTTGATATTCGCATGCGCTACGTGGGAGTTGATGTGGCCGACTTCGGTCCTGCACGCGTAGTCGCCTATGATGCGAGTAGGAATATCATCTATGATGCGTATAATCAACGCGGCGAGGTGATCTTTCCTCTCTCTATAAGAGATGATATCGACCGTATTGAGATACTTGACTCACCACTCGTTATTCGTTCTGGAAAATCTGCACAAGCATTTATCATTACCGAGCTGCGTGATCCCACTATCACTATCTCAGACTTCAGCGCAGATCCAACCGCGCCTCGAGATGTGGGTCTGCTCTTTCCCAACACCGGTCATTTCACCGTTGATCGCATCGATGAGAACGGTATTCCTGTTGCCACCATCTCTGGAAGCGATACCGATGTGACCAGGTTTTTACCCTTTGATGCAGGTCTGGGCATATCTAAACGTATCGTTGGTTACAGCCCAAGTCGGATTTATTTGGCAGGTGATGCAGTTTCCTATGACCTGACGCTCAATTTGTACAATGCCGGCTCGCTGGTGAGCTCCTCACAAAGCATTCCCCAAGATAGTGTGGTGGTCGAAAACGTGGTCATCTACGATGTGATCCCTCGAGATTTTATCGTTGATGGCACCAATCCTTTCACCCCATCAAATGCGCTTCGTCTCTATTCGACCGGACTTCGTTGGTCGATCATCCCCGAAGCGTTCCAGGATGCCGATGGGTGGCATGATGTGCTCAAGATCGAAGCTGACACGCTCTCGCCCTTCCTGCTTGCACGTTACTCGATGAATGCCAATATCGGAACACTGCGCGGTTCGATCTCTGAGCTTGCTTTCCATGAGCAGAGACTACTCAATCATGTCTATCTTGATTTTGATGAAGATGAGTTTGTCTATGCAGGTCGCACAACCGTGAGCAATCCTTATCTTGACTACGATGATAATCCCTTCGAAGATGAAGTGCTCTGGGATTATGCTCCGCTCGATATCGTAGCAACGAAGATCTTTTCGATGCAAAAGGAGATCAGAAAATATAATCCGAGCACCTCAAGCTATGACTTCTGGTCAAGAACCGGTATCAAAACTCCTGCAGGTGAAAAGTTCCAGTACCGTCTGCGGCTTCGCAATAATACCGATGTGGTGGATCCCCGCACCAATGTCGTTGTCGTCGATGTCTTTCCCTACATTGGAGATGTAGGTATCGCGCGCACCGACCAGCATCGTTTCTCGCAGTTCGAGAATACCATTGACGGTAGTGGTGCGATCAAGGTCTATCTTAATGGGGTCGAGTTGATGGGAGGCTATACCCTCCAGTATCTGCTCGACCCGCTTCCTGACAACTATTGGACGTTTGATAATACGCAGGTCTCTGCTTATCTGGATAACCCGCTGCATTGGAGTTCGAGCTATAGTGATGCCAGTGCAGTCAAAGGAATTCGTGTCGATCTGGGCAGCATCGAGGTGTTTCCCGGTGACGAGGTCGAGATACGTATCGACATGGTCGCCAACAACGATCTGACCAATGTCAATCTGCGCGCCTACAACTCATTCGTGCGCAAAGACAACGTACAGACCAGCTATATCGAAGCTCCGCGTGTCTATAATGAGATTCCCGATAAACCTGCCGAGATCCGTCTACGTAAGCGTGATAGCGCCACTACTACGTGGCTTAACGGAGCAGTCTTCGGGCTCTATCTGGTCGATGGAAGCCCATCGGGGCAGCTGGTCCAGATCCAGACCACGGCAGCGACTGCGACCCCAGGATTTGGTGCGAATCTGACAGGAGGTGGATGGATCGTCTTTACTGGTATCGAGCGCGGTAATTACTACATTCAAGAGATCACCCCGCCACCAGGATACGAGCCCGACACCACGCGCTATCCGGTGTACTACGCTGATTTTGTGAACCCGAACCCGTCCAATCATAACGTCCCGTATGTCAGTAACAAGTACTCGAACACCGCTATTACCGGACAACCAATCGGTATTCCTGCCGGTACGCCCATTCTCAATACGTTGCTGCCCTACTACGGTTCTATCAAGATACATAAGACCGATGGGAGCGGCACAGGTGTCTTTGATGGTGATTCGCTCGAGGGTATCGGCTTTACCGTGCGGCAAAATGTAGCTCCCAATACGACCTATACCGCTTATACCGATGCTGATGGCATCATACGTTTCAACAATCTGCCCGTGGCAGCTCAGAGCGGCGTCTACACCGTGACCGAGATTGCCGCACCCGGCAGACTGACTGTGGTCGCTCCCTTTACGGTGACGCTTAACCGCAATGGAACGGTCACGCTCCAATCTCCGCTTCCTGCCGGAGCAGCCGGTCGGGTGCAACTCAGTGGCGCAGGCGATGACATCCAGATCGATATCGCCAACAACATCGCCAGTGTGCGGGTAAGAAAGATCGGGGTCGATGAAGCCTCGATGATCACCGATCTGCGCCCGACCAGTGGTATAGGTCTTGGCAATGTAGCGCTCGAGCTTTTCAAGGTCAATCCTGATGGGACCGAGACTGCTGTACAAACCCAAACCACCGCAACCTCAGGCTCTGAGTTGGGTTGGGTGACCTTTGCCAACCTCGAGGTCAATCAGCGCTATGGCATCCGCGAGGTTGCAGCGCCACCTGACTTCATCACGGTCGACACCCCCTACTACTTTGTCGTCGATGAGCTCGGTCAAGTCAATGATGAGAGTGATGAGCCGTATTGGAACAACACGATCGTGGTCGTCAATGAGCGCGAGGAAAAACTCGGTAAGCTCGTCGTTTCCAAGTTCGATGCTAATGATGAGAGTAAAGGACTTCCTGGTGCGGTCTTTACCATCGAGAGATGGGTCGAGGGGACCGAAGGCGGCGAGTGGGTCTTCTATGACGAGCTGACCAGTGACTCGAACGGATATGCGCAGCGCACCGATATCCCTTATGGCGCCTATCGCGTCGTCGAGATAAAGGCTCCAGGAGGTTACATCAAGCAACCGCAGATGACGCCGTTTTTCATCGCACGCTTTACCGAGACGATCCGCATCGTTGACTTTGTCAATACCGAGTTAGACATCAATCTGCTCAAGGGCCTGTTCGTGCAGACCTACAACCTTTTGATCCCTTCACAGGTCGAGGCGATGGCACTAGCCCTTGATCATCTCCAAAACGATCTGTCACTACCCGTGCATA
Organism: Actinomycetes bacterium; assembly: GCA_009781565.1. GTDB lineage: Bacteria > Actinomycetota > Coriobacteriia > WRKU01 > WRKU01 > WRDL01. The sequence continues at coordinate 1,028 of WQXV01000081.1, read as the reverse complement.
CGATCACGAACAATAATGGTACGGTGACCGTGGTAGTCGGATTAGCCGACGCAGTCTTTGAGATGAAAGAATATGCTGGCTCCTCGGTAGATCCGAGCGATCTGTTAGGAACCTACACATTGACCTCGGACAGTGATGGAATGCTGCAGTTCGCCCCGGCAGATGCAGGATTCCTGTTTAGTGATGATAACACCTATACCTTCCAAGAGATAACTGCCCCTGCTGAGTACAAGCTCAACACCACGATCTATACCTGGAGGCCGCAAGGTGAGGCTGAGCGCCTCATCGCCTCAGGTGGCATCAAGTGGCTCAGTTTCGAGAACTATCCTGAGACCCACCGCATCGTGCTCACCAAATATGTACTCGATACCGATGAGCTCTTACCCGACGCGTCATTCAAACTCTACTATCCCTATGGAGATGCGGTCTTTTGGGATGAAGGTGTCGAGAGAGTCTTTACCACCGATGGTGATGGACGTCTCGAGATGGAGGGTCTGGCTCCCGGTACCTATTACCTGCGCGAGGTGGAGTCTCCTGTCGGCTATCTGCTTCCTGAGGGATATTGGAAGATCGTCATTTTGGGAGATCCAGCGATCAGTGAGCGCCCGCACAATACCGATGACATCATCGATGATGGCGAGAATGAGATCTATGAGACCTTCACCAGTGAGGGAGATGTATTCCTGCGCATCGATAATGAGACCGAAGAAGCCATGCGCAAGTTCGACTTTCCCGCTACCGGTGGCAAGGGTATCGTCGCGTTCATCATTGCTGCAGCGATCCTGTTCGGTCTGTCGCGCATCTTCTCAGCTCTTGCACGCAAGCAATCGAGCGCTCTGCTGATGCTGCTCGTGCTTAGTTGCTCGCTGGTCTTGGCCGGTCTACCACTGGCAGGAGCTGACATCATCCTTGACCCCAATGCCCAAGGAACCCTTTCCATCCATAAGTTCTTGCTCGATGACCTTGGTGACGCCGGCATGGCAAACGATGGACACCCCATCGCCGATCTGCCAGAAGGCGCGATCCCG
>WQXV01000080.1 GCA_009781565.1 Actinomycetes bacterium | reverse complement strand
GGTCGCGGTATCGAAATAGCCATCAAAACGTTCGGGCCAGTTGTAGAGGCTGTTGCCATCCAGGAATGCACGTTCATCGATGCGCGCATACCCGGTGAACTCCTCAAAACCATTCGGTCCGATCTGGCTGAACGAGCGATATCCCATCTGCCTGAGGAAGGCGGCTCCTAGGCTGTCCTGCGGCAGCGCATCTCCGAATGGCCAGAAGAACAGAGGGGTCGTTCCTACGATATTGGAGGTCTGATCGAGCCATAGCTGCATATCGTTCTTGATCTGGTCGAGCTCGATCGTCGACATCTCGATGTATTCGAATCCCATGCTGGCGAAGGTGTATCCTTTATCTTCGAGCGCCTTGGCTACTTCTTTTGCTTGTCGTATCTCTTCTTCCTGATCATCGTTGCCATAAGCGGTCCGATAGCCGAAGTTGCCGCTGTAGCCGGCGACCGAGATCGTGGCACGCGCGCCCTTCCACGAGAAGACCGGGTTGGCTTCTATGAAGTTTTCCAGTATCGGTATGACGTCGTTATCGAATGAGACGACATCGCTTGCTGTGCCAGCATGCTCAGCCGAGGTGAAGGTCCCGATCTTGTCATCGCGCACGATCAGCTTGTCGACCATCCCCCGTCCCTCATGGCGTGTCGAGTACGAAAGGTTCTCAATGGAGAGCACCAAGGGTTGCTTACCCTTGGGGATGCGTATGGTGGTCGGTACCACCACATCGCTGGCTTCGACCGAGAAGAGCGTCTCGAGCCCCACAAGGATATAGCCATTGTCATAGAGCTGCTTGAGAATACGATCGAATTCCACCGTCGTGATGTAGTCGTTCGAGTAATCCAGCGGTGCCTGGTAGGGAAACGCCAAGAGCGGATTGAGGGTGAAGTGCTTGACCGCCGTAGTCCACGTGGTCATTTCCTCATTGGCGATCTTGCGCAGCTCGGGGATCTCTTTTTGCGCGATCGCATAGTTCTCATGATCGATCTCAGCCACCAGTTCATAGAGGTCTGCCGCTTCCTCGGACCCATAAGGCTGGGTCGCTGCGATCTTTGCCGCAGCGAATGCCTCACGACTCGCGACCAAGATATCGAATGTTTTCTTCCCTTCGATCAACTCGGTGTTTTGCGGTCGTATCGCCAACCCGATCTCGAGGTATCCGGCTGCTACCTGCTCCTCTATCAGTTTGTCTTGATACTGGGTCACCGCACTGATTGCTTTGGGCACGACCAACTCGTCGATAAGATCGGGAGTCGAGCGATAGGTCTCAACGAACGCATCAAGAGCTGCACTCTCCACTCCCTCATTGGCCGCTTTGCTCAACTCGCTGCTGACCCGTCTGGTGGAAAACCACCAGAAAAGTGAGCTTGAACCCGGTATGGCCGATCGGGTACCGGCTCGGAATGCGAGTTGCACGCGTTCTGGATCATGGGAGCGCGCTGCCCGGGTGAACCTTGAATAGTTCCACCATGTGCTCCCACCGACCACAAGAATGACCAAGAGGAGTGCGGCTGCGATCGCAAGGATGAGCGGAAGGGAGGTAGGTGTCTTTCTGCGCGAGGACATCCTCATTGGACCGCCGGACACATACCCATATCCAGAACCGCGGGTACGACCGTAACCTCGCACATAGCCGAGCGAATCATGTTTCTTGTTATCTAGCAGTGACATTACTCATCACTCCCGTTCAATAATGAATCGAGCGCAGCGAAGGGATGTCGCTCGTCGAGAAGATCATCCTCGCAGGTGCACTGACCGGCATTGCGATTCTTACCGCAAACGGAACAGATACCTTTACAGGATGGATCATGGATCGGAGCAAAGGGTGCGGCGACCACCAGATCCTCGATGAGCTCTGCTTCCAGATCGATATGACCATACTCATCGACCTCAGGATAGGGATCACCGTCGTCATCGACGGTAGCGACATAGTAGAACATCGAGTCGACCGGAGAGGTGATCGTCATTTCAAATGGTTCGAGGCAACGCACGCATCGCGCGCTGACCGGTAGCCAGACCGTACCTTGGGCTAGAAGACCCTCTTCGAGAGCGGTCATGGTCACTTCATATGAAGCAGGCGCTTGCACTGCAAACGCCTGGTCTCCTACTATGAACTCATCAATATCAAGTGTTCCAGCCAACGGGTGGGGAACAAACTTCTCATCTAACGCATAGTTAACATCGAGCGTGGTGCCCATTTATGCCCTAGTTTTGCCACCCTGCAAGCGATCGCGTCCACGCTGAACGGCGGTAAGGAGCTTACCGAGGTTCACTTCAAGGTTCGCCATGATCTCATCAGCATAATCATCGGCGCCCAAACGGATCTCGCGCTCGTTCGCGCGGGCATCTTCCATGATCTCTTGCGCACGTGCATCGGCTTGTCGTACGACTTCCTGCTCGTCGACCATTGCGCGCGCACGTTCTTGCGCATCCTCAAGGATACGATTTGCCTCACGTTCAGCCTCTTCGACCATTTCCTGGCGCTGCTTCACGATCCAGCGCGCTTGCTTGAGGTCTTCGGGGAACTGATGACGAATCTCGTCGATAATTTCATAGACATCGTCAGGATTCACGATCTTATTCTGGCTCAAAGGTACCCCTTTGGCGCTGTCGATCACTTCCTCGATCCGATCAACCAACTGAATAATGTCCATCACTGCTACCTTTCAACTACGTTTACCCATGCCCGAATTTACTTCTCAGCGCCACTTCGACGCCTTCGGGCACGAGCCCGGACACACTTCCACCGTGACGCGCGATCTCTCTTACCGCACTTGAGCTGAGAAACATGTTATCTGGGCTGGCCATGATAAAAAGTGTCTCGATCGAGCTCGCAAGCTTCCAATTCAAGGCTGCCATTTGAAACTCGTTCTCAAAGTCCGTTATAGCTCGCAACCCTTTCACGAGAACATTTGCGTTCTCTTCCCGTGCAAACGTCACTAATAAATTATCAAACGACTTAACTGAGACTTTATCAAAGTGTTTCGTGGCTGTTGAAATAAGTTCAACCCGTTCTTGAACGTTAAAGAGCGGACCGGTCCCATTCTTATCCGGCGATGCAGCGACTGCCACCACGACCTCGTCAAAGATCTTTGCAGCACGCTCGATCACATCCAGATGACCGACGGTGATGGGGTCGAAGGTCCCCGGTACGATCGCCTTGGTCATCGCATGACCCCGTCATACTGCAGGTAGGTGACCACGGTCGAGCCATAGGGGTTTTCTTTGAGGAAGGTGAATCCTTTGGGTATCTCGAGTACTCGATCGGGGCTGTGCTCGTAGACGACGATCGCTTTGCGCTTGAGTACACCCGACTCGACCAAAAAGGAGATGATCCTACCAACGTTTTCGGCGGGATAGTCATAGGGAGGATCTAAAAACACGAGGTTAAAGGGTTGATAGGCATGTTTGTTGAAACTTAGGGCAAGAAGGTTGGTCCGTTTGAGCGTGACTCTGTTCTTCACACCGAAATAAGCGACATTCTTCTGAATGATCTGGAAGGCGCGCTGATCAGATTCGACCAGAACTGCCTGATGGGCTCCTCGTGAGAGTGCCTCGAAGGTCATGGCTCCGCTTCCGGCAAAGCCGTCGAGCAAGACGATGTCGTTCCACTTCATGATCATAGGGTTGAGAGTATTGAATATGGCCCCCCGCACCAGATCCGTTGTCGGCCGGGTGACCATTCCTTCAGGTGCAGATATGCTTCGTCCATTCCACTCGCCGCCGGTGATTTTCATCGCTCTTCTCCGTTCTCTATCCCGCGCTTACCCAAGTTTCGTAAACTTCCTGTAACAATTCTAGACGATTTTTCAATAATGCGTGCTGCGGTCTTTGTAGGTGCGGATCATCGTCCATGAGTTCTGCAACATCACGTTGAGCAAGCTCGATGATAGGCAGATCCCGGGAAAGATCGGCAACGCGAAATGATACGGCACCATGTTGACGGGTCCCCAACATGTCACCTGCACCACGCAGAGCAAGGTCGATATCTGCCAGTTCGAATCCATCATCGGTCGAGCACAACGCTTCGAAGCGTTGCTTTGCACCGGATGAGCGGCCGTCACTGACCAGCCATACCTCTCCAGGAATTGCCCCGCGCCCGACCCTTCCTCGTAGCTGGTGAAGCTGCGCCAGACCGAAGCGCTCGGCATTGTAGATGATCATCTGGGTCACGTTGTGGATATCGACTCCCACCTCGATGACTGTCGTCGCCACCAATACATCGATCTGTCCCGCGCGAAATTGTTCCATGATCGCGTCTTTTTCCGCAGGTTTGAGCGCCCCATGGAGCAGCGCCACCCGATGATCGCGATACTCATCTCGAGCCAACTGCTCTGCGAGCGCTGTAGCAGCGTTGACCTCGAGCTTTGTCGATTCATCGATCAGGGCACAAACGATGAAAGCTTGCTGTCCCTTGGCAAGATCGCGCTTGACTGCTTCATGCGCTTGCCATACTTTGCCCAATGGGCGCATGTGGGTTCGCACCCCCGATCCGGCGATCGGTCGGGTGTGTAGAGTCGAGATATCAAGATCTCCAAATACGGTCAAGGCTAACGAACGCGGTATCGGTGTCGCGGTCATCGCGAGCATATCAGGACTTACTTGTGCCTTGTAGCGAAATTTGAGACGCTGCTCGACTCCGAAGCGATGTTGCTCATCGATGATCGCCAGCGTCAGATTGTCGAACACCACCGCTTCTTGGATGAGTGCGTGGGTTCCGAAAGCGACGGCCACCTCCCCGCTTGCCAGGCGCGCGTACGCATCGTTTCGCTCCTGAGCGTTCAGCGAGCTGGTCAGAAGCGCCCAGGCGATATCGAGCTTGTCTAGAAGCGGCCCGATCTTTTCCGCATACTGTTTTGCTAAGACCTCGGTCGGTGCCATCATCGCCGCTTGCGTGTTGCTGCTTACTGCCATTAACAGCGCGAAAAGGGCGACAAAGGTCTTGCCGGTCCCTACATCACCGATAAGCAAGCGTTGCATGGGGCTGGGGCGCTGCATATCAGCGACGATATCTTCTAATGCACGTGACTGATCAGGCGTCAAGGTGACCCCGATCACGTCGTGCCCTTTTTCAAAGAGCTCGCTATCGATCGTATGCGCAAATCCATCAGCCTCTTCGCTGTCTTTCAGACGCCGCGCGGCGTTGCACAAACTGAGTTCGAACAGTTCTTGATAGGCGATTCGGTTGCGCGCGGCTGCAGCATCCTCGACCGATCGCGGGTTGTGAACGGCGAGCAGTGCCTCGGAAAAGGTGCGCATACCGTGACGCTTGCGTAGCTCATCGGGTAGTACCTCTTCAAGCTCTCCGACCTGCTCCAGTGCCTGACCGATGATGCGACGAATCCATCCTTGGGCCAATCCCTCAGTTGACGGATAGATCGGGATGATCTGGCCGCTCAGAGCTTCACTGTCGCCCTCCAGGAGCTGGGTAAAGGGTGCATTCATCTGGCGCATACCGCGCTCAT
>WQXV01000079.1 GCA_009781565.1 Actinomycetes bacterium | reverse complement strand
TCGACACCCAGATGCTCTTTCATGGCGCTCTTGCGGGCGGCCTGGCGGGAACTGCGACCACCCATGGATGCATCCGCATGTTCAACGATGATGTCATCGATCTTTATGAGCGTGTACCTGTCGATACGATGGTCTCACTCTCCTACTGAGAACAGAACACACGAGCTGAATAGTATGCTCTGCACCCCCTGTCTCTGATTTCGTATTCTGCTATGATGGGTAACTGCGACGGAGGGGTGGCAGAGTCTGGTTGAATGCGCCGGTCTCGAAAACCGGTCTACCGGTTTCCCGGTAGCGTGGGTTCGAATCCCACCCCCTCCGCCAGTTCTGCAAGTGGCGTGAGAAAAACCAACTGGAGGGATTTGAGACAGTGACCCACCACTACGAGACATTCGGCATCGAGTTCGATGATACGAACCTCATGGGGCCCAACGCGATCAAGCTTGCCGAGGAAGTGTGCCGACACCTCGACCTACAGCCTGGCATGAAAGTGCTCGATCTGGCTTGTGGCACCGCTCTGTCCTCGCTCTTTCTTGCCAAACAATACGGGGTTACGGTATTTGCGACCGATCTATGGATCTCTCCGACCGAGAACTACCAGCGCGTTGTCGAGGCAGGTCTCGAGGATCTGGTCTATCCGATTTATTCTGAGGCACATAGTCTGCCTTACGCCGACGAGTTCTTCGATGCCATCGTCTGCTTCGATGCCTATCAGTACTTTGGCTCTGACGAGCGCTATCTCAACGACTATCTGATCAAGTTGCTCAAACCCAACGGCCAGATCGGCTTGGCGATCCCCGGCTTTTCCCATGAGATGAGCGATGAGGAGATCCGCCAATGTGGAGAGAACTGCTCAGGTCCTGATGACCTATTAGGCTTTCACACCAGCCAGTGGTGGCAGGAGCTCTGGGGTCGTATCAGAGCGGTCAAAGATGTCGAGACCTTCGAGCTGGCGTGCAGCGATGATGCCTGGGAGGATTGGATCGGGAGCCTGAACCCCATCGGGCAAGAGGATACCGACTTCTTCAGAAATACCGATGCTTTGATCACGATCGGTCTGATTGCTCGGCGTAGCTAGGCTCTACTCGCGCGTAGAGAGCCTTCCACGATACTGCTCTTACCAGCTTCCGAACGCATACTGCGGATCATCAGAGTACCCATGATGTGCGGTGAAGAGGTATTCCGGCTCTTTGTCAGGCAAGATGACCGATGCGAACGTACTCAGACTTGCGCGTTGTAGGTCATTATCCATATTGATGTAGGTATTGAAGATATCGACCTTGCCCGCATCGAGGCTGAGCGAGTCTCCGGTGAACAAGTACGTTCCCTCAATGAGATAGCACATCGAACCAGGAGTATGACCCGGAGTGAGAAAACCCTCGACGGTAAGCCCATCCAGAGTCTTGGTTTCCCCATCACTGAACGTTTGATAGTCAGCATCCAAGCTGTTGCCGATGAACCAGAAACGACCGGTGTTCCCATCGATCATCTGCACTTCCTCATCAGAAAGGTAGACCTCGGCATTCGTGAAAAGTGGCAGGCCCGCTGTGTGGTCGCTATCGCTATGCGTCAGCAGGACAGCTCCTACCTCATCGGGAGAGACACCGATCCTCACAAGCTCCTCTGCGACATGATCTTTATCTGCTCCCGCATCGATCGCGAGATAGCCATTCACCCCTTCGATGAGATACATATTGACTATTGAATCCTGTATCGCATAGATTCCCGGCGTCACCTCACCGGTCGGGAGAGGGTTCATGAGGCTTTGTTGATACAAGAAGAACGCGCCCGCGATACCTGCTAAGAGAGCAATGAGGGCGAGCAGCCCGATCAGAACTCTAAGAATCGACGACTTTCTCCTTCTCGCCATGTGCGCTCTCCTCTCGAAAGCAGGCATCGTCGTTCCAGCGCAAAGAGAATCTAGCTCTCGATCACAGACTCTCTCTCACTGACAAGCTCCTCGGTGCCTTGGGCGATGATGACCGATTCGTTCGTCTGCAACACATAGATCGCAGGACCGCTCGGTCCATTGATCGGCTCGTCGAACACATTGGCCTCATTGGCCTGCTCGTCCAAGGTAAAACCAAGAGGAGCGAGCATCTCGACGATGTTGTGACGGATCAGCGGACAGTTCTCACCGATGCCACCGGCGAACACCAACGCATCGACCCCACCCATCTCGACGTAGTATTGCGCGATATAGTCGACGATCCGCTTATCGAACAGATCGATCGCGAGTTGGGCTTGGGCATCTCCCTCGATCGCACGAACACAGATCTCAGCCACATCTGCCGTACCGGTCATCGCCAGAAATCCCGACTTACTGTTAAGTGTTCGGGTGATTTGAGCCAATGTCAGATCGGTGTTGTTGGCAAGGAATTCGACGACTGCTGGATCTATGTCTCCGGTGCGCGTACCCATCATGACACCGGCAAGCGGCGAAAAGCCCATCGAGGTGTCGAGCGCGCCCTCTCTTGTGGTCGCGGTGATCGAGGATCCGGCTCCCAGATGACACGAGATGACACGCGGCGCATCGGTCAGCTCATTGACCCGCCGGTAGAGATAGTCGTGGGACAGTCCGTGGAATCCGTATTTTCGAATACCCATCTCGCGCCACTGCTCAGGTACCGAGTAGGTGTAACTGGTCGCTGGTAGTGTGTTGTAGAAAACGGTATCGAAGATGAGCGCGATCGGCTTGTCGGTCTGCTCGCGGAAGAGCTCGACCACCTCCATCGCGATGGGATTGTGCAGCGGAGCCAGCGGACTGAACTCCTTGACCTTCTCGATCATCTCATCGGTCACGATCTCGTGATGTGCCAGATCACCTCCATGCACGATACGGAACCCGATCGCCTCATAGTCAAGGCCATACTCCTCGATCAGTTCATTGATGATCGGGATCGCTTCTCTATGCGAGGTGATAGCGAGCGGCACATCGCTGACTGTGTTGTCATGCGACAATTTCATGAGAGCATCGGTGGTGATATGTTGGATATCCCCTTTGAGTTCGGAGAGGTCGATCTCGGTGTTGTACACATCGAACTTGAGCGACGAGCTTCCCACATTGAGTACGAGCACACGCATTGCTTACTCCTCGACCTGAGCTGCGACCAGTACGGCAGCTCCGATGATATCTTCGACCGTCGCTCCGCGCGACAGATCGCTGACGGGTTTTCTAAAACCTTGCAAGACCGGGCCATAGGCTTTGGCTCCCGCCAGTCGCTGGACCAACTTATAGCCGGCGTTGGCAGCATCAAGATCGGGAAAAACCAGAATGTTGGCCTTACCGGCGACTTCGCTCTTCTCTTTGACCTTGGCGGCAGCAACCGAGCTGACCAGTGCGCTGTCGACCTGGAGTTCACCGTCGATCGCGATATCGGCACGATTCGTGCGCACTTTATCGAGCGCTTCGGTCACCTTCTTGACATCGGCATGACCCGCACTGCCCTTGGTCGAGAACGAGAGCATCGCAACGCGAGGTTGCCAACCCAGAATACGTTGTGCGCTATCTGCGGTCGATATCGCGATATCGGCAAGCTCGTCGAAGGTCGGCTGCACCACGACCGCGCAATCGGCAAAGATCAGGCAGCCGTCCTCGCCGAGATCGTTGTCGGCAAGTTCCATGATGAAGAAACTTGAGGGAAGCGAGATCGCCTCATCGAGCTTGATGAACATCTGGCTCGACATGATCACGTCCTGGGTCGCGCAGTCGAGCCCGGCGACCATGCCGTCGGCCTCTCCCAGTGCGACCATGGCAGTTGCGAAGTTGAGCGGCTCAGCTAGCATCATCTCAAGAATCTCGAGAGGCATCTCGGTCAGCTCGGTCAGTTGATGCGCATACGCGCTGATCGCCTCCGCAGTCATCATCGAAGGCTCGATGATGATCGGATGCGCGATTCCACGCTTCTCTATCTTATGTGCCGCCTGCGTAATGCGCTCGTCGCTTCCTTCAGGAAAGACGATTCGGGTGTGCTTTTTTTGAGCATTGGCGATGAGGGTGTCCATGACAGACATATGAAACTCCTTGTGCAGATATGCTTATAGGTTGTTGAAGACAGCTTGTGCCATATCTCCAACCGTGACGCTTGCCATCAGATCGGACAGAGGGATCTTTTTGCCGAACTCCTTTTCGAGAAACATGGCAAGTCTGAATATATCGATCGATTTCGCATTAAGATCTTTGAGAAATGCCTGCTCAGGAGTCACTTCCCAGCCCAGGGCGGTATGAATCGTCTCTATGAATCTCTCTTCGACTTGTGCATAATCCATGCGTATTCTCCTTTGTTGAGCCTTTGACCCATTATACAAGAGCACTTGAGGTTGCCCAGTTCCTCTTTGCAAACAGCATCGGACTTCACAGAAACGCTATGAGCCAGAGACGCTCTCGCTGCGTTGGCGCAACTGCCCACAGGCTGCATCAATATCGGCACCTCTACGTTTACGCAGGGTGGCTTCGACACCGTAGCGTGCACGAAGTAGCGCGGCTATCTCTTGTGCACGCGCAGAGGGTGTGGAGCGGATCTCATCGTTCTCATCGATGGTGTTGAGTGGGATCAAGTTGATATGCGCACCGATCGCAGAGGCGAACTTTCCGAGTGCCTCGATCTCTTCGACCGTATCGCTCTGTCCCGCAATGAGAGCATATTCGAGAGAGGGACGACGTCCCGTCTTCTCGTAATAGTCGATAAGCGCCTCTTTGAGAAGAGCGAGTTTCTGGTTTTTCAGTCCCGGCATCAAGCGATCGCGTGTCACTTGGCGTGCGCTGTGCAAAGAGACGGCAAGTGTGTATTGCTGCGGCTCGTCGGCAAAGCGCTCGATACCGGCGACCAGACCACTGGTCGATACCGTCATGTGGCGCGCTCCTATGCCGAGCCCCCACGCTGCGTTCAGAATGCGCAGGGCTTCGAGTGTCGCCTCGTAGTTTGCAAAGGGCTCGCCCTGGCCCATCATGACCACGTTGCTGACCCGCATGCCGAAATCATCTTCGACCAGCATGATGGAATCGACGATCTCTGCCGCGGTGAGATCGCGCACGAACCCACCATGACCGGTCGCACAGAAGGTGCACCCCATCGCGCATCCGACCTGGGTCGAGGCACAAACGGTCAGCCGATCCTTGCTGGGAAGACCCACCACCTCGACTCGCTCACCATCGCTCAGTCCGACGAGATACTTTCGTGTCCCGTCTCTTGAAAGCTGACGTTTCACGATCGTCGGACGTTTCAACGGGAGCTGATGCGTGAGTGCCTCACGCAGATGCTGGGGCACATTGGTCATCTCGTCGTAGGACGCGATGCGCTTTTTCCAGATCCATTCGAGCACTTGATCGATACGATAGTTAGGCTCGCCCAGTTGACCGAGCAGCTCGGTCAACTGTTGTGCGTCGTAGTTGGCAAGAGTTCGTCTCACGGAGATCTCACAGAATTCGCTTCGGGATCCAACGCCTGATCACAAATTCCGATAGCCATATGGCATAGATACCAATAAGGGTTCCGATGATGATGCCCCCGAGCACATCGGTGGGAAAATGAAGATAGAGGTAGAGTCTC
>WQXV01000078.1 GCA_009781565.1 Actinomycetes bacterium | reverse complement strand
TGGTAGCCGGAACCGCGATCAGGCGTACGCGATCGGTGCCCTTTGCCTCAGGCACCAGCATCTTGTCGACGATGACGATACCGTCATCGACCACCGAATCGATAAATTTGTCGTAGGAAGGTTGATTCATGGCGAGCAAGATGTCAGGCTCGATCACCAGAGGCGAGCCGATGGGCTCGTCGGAGAGCACGACGCTGCAGTTAGCGGTGCCACCGCGCATCTCGGGGCCGTAACTGGGAAGCCACGACACCTCGCGTCCCTCGATCAAGCCGCCGTAGCTCAGAAGCTTGGCTGCGAACAGGACCCCCTGGCCTCCGAACCCAGCAAGAAGCAGATTGTAGGTCTTACTCATCAGTCGCACCTTCTTTCGCATCCCCCTTCGCGGCGACATCCTTATAGACGCCGAGCGGATAGTAGGGCAGCATGTTATCTTGCAGCCACCCGATCGCGTCGGTACCGGACAGACCCCAGTTGGTCGGGCAGGTACTCATCACTTCGATGATACTGTAGCCTTTGCCGTCGATCTGGTTCTGGAATGCCTTTTTGATAGCACGCTTCGCCTCACGGATGTGCGCTGGTGTGTCAAGCGCGACACGTTGGGCGAGTGCGACCCCATCGAGTGTCGAGAGCATCTCGACCATACGGATGGGATAGCCATCGGTCTCGACGTTACGGCCGGTCGGGCTGGTCTGGGTGATCTGCCCGGGTAGCGAGGTTGGAGCCATCTGGCCACCGGTCATGCCATAGATTGCGTTGTTGATGAAGACCACGACGATGTTCTCACCGCGCGTGGCAGCATGCACCGTTTCAGCGGTACCGATGCTGGCAAGGTCGCCGTCGCCTTGATAGGTGAAGACGATTGCATCGGGATGCACTCTTTTCACCGCAGTAGCAACCGCAGGAGCGCGTCCATGCGCAGCCTGCAACATGTCGGTATTGAAGAACTCATAGGCCAGTACACTGCAGCCGACCGGTGCCACTCCGATGGCACGATCGGCGATATCCAATTCATCGAGCGTCTCGGCAATGAGACGATGGGCGACCCCATGGGTGCAACCCGGACAGTAGGTGAAAGGTTTATCGGAGAGCGATTTGGGGCGCTCGAACAGTACTTTTTCCTTCGTCTGAGCCATTACGCCTCACCGCCTTTCTGCTTGTCGAGTATCTCGACTTGCTCAAAGATCTCGTTAGGTGTGGGGATGATGCCTCCGGTATGTCCGAAGAACTCGACCGGCGCTCGTCCAGCGACTGCAAGACGGACATCTTCGACCATCTGCCCCATGTTCATCTCGACGGTCAAAAAAGCCTTGGTCTGGTCGACGACCTTCTCGATAGCATCGACCGGGAAGGGGACCAAGGTGATAGGACGGATAAGCCCGACCTTGATGCCTGCTTCACGCGCTTTATCGATCGCGGTCCGCGATACTCGTGCGCACGCTCCGAAGGCGACGATGATAAGATCGGCATCCTCGGTCAGGTAGGTCTCGACGCGTTGCTCTTTGGCCTTGATCTTCTTGTAGCGCTCAAAGCGCTCGATGTTCATGCGTTCGAGCGCGGGTGTATCCAAGTTCAATGAGTTGATGATATTCTGCTCACGCTTGCCACCATGCCCGGTGACCGCCCACGGTTTCTTGGCCTTCTTCTCCTTTTTCTCAGGAAGCTCGACCGGCTCCATCATCTGACCGAGCATACCGTCGATCAGCACAATGACCGGTGTGCGATAGGTGTCGGCCAATTCGAACGCATCGTTGATCGAGCTGGCCATTTCCTGGACCGTCGAAGGTGCGAACACGATGGGATGAAAATCGCCATGTCCGGTCGCACGGGTCGCCTGCCAGTAATCCGACTGAGAAGGCTGAATACCTCCCAGACCAGGACCACCACGCATCACATTGACGATGACCGCCGGCAGATCTGCGCCGGCGATATAGCTGATCCCCTCTGATTTGAGCGACATGCCCGGACTGGACGTCGAGGTCATGCAGCGTGCCCCGGCACCTGCTGCACCATAGACCATGTTGATGGCACTGATCTCGCTTTCAGCTTGCAGATACACGCCGCCTTCTTTTGGCATACGTTTGGCCATATAGGCGGCAAGCTCGGTCTGGGGAGTGATGGGATATCCGAAGAATGCTCGACAGCCAGCCCGCAATGCTGCTTCTGCCAATGCTTCGTTACCTTTCATCAGAACTTTTTCTGCCATGATCTACGCCTCCTTCACAATCTTTGTCGCGACATCCGGACAGATCGTTGCGCATGAGAGACACACCGTACAGCTGTCGGGATCGAAACACTTTGCCGGATGATAGCCCTTGGGACTGAGTGTATCCTCATCAAGTTCGAGGATTCCCTGGGGGCATACACTGACGCAAAGACCGCAGCCCTTGCAGTAGGTTTCATCGACCAGAATCTGAGCTGCCATAATCATTCCCCCGTCCTACGCGCGCTTTTGCACACGTGCTTGTGGACTTTTATAGATAATCTATTAGGATACCGCTACTGAGCGGTGCTGTGGGAATATTGTAAATTTTAATTTAGGAGTCGCGACAAAAGCAACGATAAAAATAACGTGCCCAAATTCAGATATGGATCAGGTGACGTGCCTCTCCTCTTCATCTTTTTGTCTGCGACGCCACAGAATAACGAAGAAACTCACCCCAAAGGCCATGACTGCCGCCCATACGAAGGGGTTGTTCAAGTCACCGGTCTTGGGCCAGCTTACGCCGTTGCCTGCCTGCCCGAAGAAACTGGGTGCATCGAGTGATGAGTCATAGGTATTGGTGAAGGCGAATGCAGTCGCCTCGTCGTGCGCCATATTCTCAACGACGCGATCGACTACCAACTGCCCGTTACTGAGCGCGGTGACCGTATCGGTGATCGTATAGACCGTTTTGTCATAGATATAGCCGCGCTCGTTTCTATCCACCTCAGAGACCGTGTAGTGATAGACCCCTTGATCGTGGTAGATCCACGACCCGAATTCACCCTCGCCGGCACCCTGGATCTCAAGAGTCTTGACCCCATTGCTGCTGCCTGACGGCATCGGATTGCCGGGATCGTCGGCTTTGAGCTGGAACGTGAACGTCGAGGTTGTGGCAGGAGTCCCTTGGACGGTCTTCTTTACCGGTGGGTCGACCATGATGGCCGGATCGTTCGGGATAAGATCTCCGGTGAACTCATAGAGCTGATCGTAGCTCATGGCCTGTATCTTTTCCCCAGCCTCGTTATAGACCACCGTATAGGCGTTGAGGCTGTTGTCTACATAGATCTCGATCGTAAAGAGATCATGATCGATGGTGTAGTACGGATCATCAGGTGAGATACAGCACAGCGTATAGGTGTGGATACCCAAACGATCGAAGTAGATCGGTTCTAGCGCACCCGTACAGGTACCGGTCAGATAAAAATCGTAGCCTTGTGCGCCACTTCCCGCCGGCATCGGTTGGGTCGGGGTATCAGGGATCAAACGATAACAGAAGGTATTGGTCGGCTCGATCACATTCCCACAATTGGTAAAGGTCTCGGAGACCTCCAGTGTCACCTGAGTGGTCGCCGCACCCACAAGATCAGGCCTGCAAAGCGCTGAAACACCCACAACAAGCACGCCGATCATCAAGATGAGGACCGCTAAGCACCTCTTGCTCTGTTGGACGCTCAGACTCATAGCTGAGCACCTTCGGTGTCTTGCTTTTTGAGCATACGCTGCTGACGCCTGTCTTTAAGTGTGATCAAAAGGGCCAAAGCAAGTAAGCAGAGCAGGAGCACGATCGCGACTTTGAGAGCTGTTGGAAGCTTTGCAAGACTGTCGAGCCAGTTGACGACAAGTATCCCATCACTGGCTCCTTCTTCGGCAAAGGGGTTCGCAAACACCTCATCGCATATCTTGGCCACGAGGATATCTCGCCCATTGGTCGAATCCGAAGAACACGTCGATAGCAAGATGATCCGATCATCGGTGGTCACCTTCACATCCCGCGTATTCTTGGCTCTATGGAAAAGCATGTCGAGATATCCTTGCTGTGCTTCGATCTCGGTGATACCTGTTTTATATACCACTGAGTCATACGCGTCGGCATGGAGGAATGCGAAGAATTCCAGCCCATGCTCTCGCCCGCCGTAATACAACATCCCATAACGACGGGCATCGAAATAGTCCTTGTCTTTGAACAGTCCGATCTCCCCGAACATGGCTTGCTTTTCCATGTGGTGGCCGAATAAGATCGAGCTGAAATCTGAGAAGTCACGACTGCAGTGCGTGTCGAGAAATATCGCTCCTGACAAAGAATACTTACCCTCGGCATTCGCGTTGATATATCTCATGTTGTCGTTACCTTGAACGATCGGATAATCGATATGGGTCCCATACACCTCAAGCCAAGCGCACACATCAGGGTTGATCTCCTGAAGTTCAACAAAGGAGAGGTCACTATCGTCGCTTGGCTTGTAGATGGCATATTGGTTGGGATCTGCAGTCGCATAGACTTGTTTGGAATCCCACAGCGCGTAGCCACCGATGACAAGAAGCAATAAGACAGCAACCAGTACCGCGGTGTTTACCACGCTATTGGCGAGCTTTATCGCCTTTCTGCCTATGTGCGCCACTTCGCTCACGAATTCCTCCAACACGGGCAGGTCACGCCACACGGCGCAACCCGCCCACTTCTCTTACTTACTGATAGCTGTATCTCTTGCGAGATCTCGCGTAGAGATAGCCTGCCAGGATCAGGATCGCCAAAACGATCATGCCGATGAAGGGAAGATCGTTGATATCGATGCCGCCAGGCACGATATTGTCGCGATTGTTCCTGAACGCTGCCGAGTTGGGATTGACACCGACAAGTTGCGCACCGGTTCCCAGAGCTCCACTCAGACTTCCTGCAACCTCATCACCGACATCACCTGCATAGGTGATCGTATAGAAAGGTGTGTAGTTGATGGTTGCCGACTCGTCTACCACATAGGCGGTTCCGATGGGTAGATCGGTAAAGACCAGCCGCTGGCCGTGCATGAGTTTGAACGAGCTACCGCTACCGGTGCCACCCGTTGAGGAGAATGCGATATAGGAATTGCCCTCCCCATCAACACCGCCGATCGTCGCATTGTTCTTTGCCGCATCGGCAAGATCGGTCGCACCGACGATCGTGCCGTCCACATCAAGGATATATCCCTTGTAGATCGGCGTCCCGTCGACCAGAGGGTTCTTGGTCAGCATGACCGAGAATGGGAAATAGTAGGTCTGATCGCCAAAGTCACCTGAGACGACCTTGCTGACACTGAGGACCTCATTGTTCCCATCAGGTGGGCCATCACCGGTGGTACGCGTGTATACGTTGGTAAAGGTCATCGCACTATTGCCCAGTTCTGGTGTGACCTTATCGCCGACGATCTGGGTGTCGTTATCTGCCACCTTGACAACTGCCGAGACAGCGGTGACATACCTGAAGGTGCCGTCTGCGCTGTTCTTGACAAAGACGGTGATCTCATACTTGGCAGTTGAGTAGGTCATCGTCTCCGTGGGTGGTGGAGCCGGGTTGAGTACATAGGTGGGCGAGAACTCTGTTATCTCGTACACATACACACCTGCAGCCGGGAAGTCCTTATCAAAGATGCTGGTGG
>WQXV01000077.1 GCA_009781565.1 Actinomycetes bacterium | reverse complement strand
CTGACGCGCGAGCGCTGTGATTTCCTCGTAAAACTTCCGCAAGTCGGAAAGATCGGATCGCTCAACGTCGCTCAAGCTTGTACGGTGCTCGCCTATGAGTGGTTCCGGCAGTCGCAGAGTACTTCTTAAGGAATCCTTTATGCACCAGATGATCATTGATGGGTATAACGTGATTCGGCAGACCGCGCCCTACCATGCTTTGGCAGAGCGGGGAGATCTCGATCAGGCACGTGATGCGCTCATCGGCGATGTGGCGGCACTTGCGACCAAGAACACCAAGGTGACCGTCGTCTTCGATGGGACCAACAACCCCAACTCGGTCGGCGAGCCGGTCAATCAACTGGGTGTGACGGTGATATTCTCGGCTCATGGGCGCAGCGCTGACAGCGTCGTGGAAAAGCTCTCACACCAGATGCGCGACCGCGGTGACAGTGTCGAGGTCATCACGAGTGATGCGACTATACAGTGGACCGTCATGAGTGGCAATGTGATGCGCAAGTCCTCACGCGAGTTCGCCGGCGAGTTGCGCGAGGATTTTTCAGTTTGGCAAAAGGACAATCGCGACCATTCAATGCGCTCCAGCCTCGATGATCGGCTCTCTGCAGAAGCGATCGAGGCGCTCGATCAACTCAGCACAAACCCGCAGAGATCTCGACGTTCCAGCCCACAGACACCCCG
Organism: Actinomycetes bacterium; assembly: GCA_009781565.1. Lineage (GTDB taxonomy): Bacteria > Actinomycetota > Coriobacteriia > WRKU01 > WRKU01 > WRDL01. Next base: position 5,003 of record WQXV01000077.1, on the reverse strand, counting down.
ACTCCCCCGAGACGAGCAGTAATGCCGCGTGCGACCACCGATGTGGCACTGGTCACCCAAGCGCAAAGTGGCGACCTGCTCGCCGAGCGAGAACTTGTCGCACGCTATCGCTTTTTGGTGATTACCATCATCAATCGAGAAGGCTTCTTCTCCCGCTCGGGCACACAGGACGACTTGATGCAGCATGGCTATATCGGGCTTCTGGCTGCGATCAGAACCTACAACCTGGGCAGAGGAGCAAAGTTCAAGACCTATGCCGCGACCTGTATCCGCAACGAGATCGTGAGTGCGTTGCGCTCGGAGCATACCAAAAAGCACGGAGCTCTGACCATCGCGCAATCGCTAGATGGAATGGCAGGCGATGGGGAGTCGATCGAGCTCACCGACGAGTTCGCCCCCACGCCCGAGGAGCGCATGCTCGCAGCCGAGTACGCCGGTCAGCTCATGCGATTTATCGAGAGTGAGCTGAGCGATCTGGAAAAGGAAGTGTTCATCAGATACGCGCGTGGCTATTCGTATTCGGAGATCGCTCACCAGCTGGGCAAGACGCCCAAGGCGGTCGATGGCACCCTGCAACGCGTGCGCAAGAAGATGACTTTGCGAGGCTGAGGCAACCTTACTGCCTGCACGACTGCCCACATCGGGCACGATGCTTGAGCGAGGCAAAGACTCGATTCTGCTGCGCTATACTTAAGGCGTCGAAATCCCTCGAGAAGGAGAACTGCCATGGAGGCCCTTGATCTCAATTCACGTGCGCGTTCGGTCTTTATCATCCTGTTGTTGCTGATAGCAGCTCTGGTCGCAGGCCTTGCGTGGAGCCTTTGGAGTCTCTATGGTGGGGCCGATGTCGCCGACGAGGTCGAGATGATCGAAGCTCCCAGTGTGGTCCGTATGACCAAGGAGGATGCCACACGCTTCATCACCACCGAAGGACTGACCGTAGGAGCGATCACCGATGAGTTTCACGATACGATCGCAGAGGGCACCGTCATCTCTCAGGATCCGGAAGCCGGCGAGGAGATCGAGCTGGGAAGCGCGATGAAGCTGACTGTGTCAAAAGGTTCGGGAAAGGATCCAGAGCAGGTCAAGGTTCCCGATCTGACCGGTATGACGCAAGTCCAAGCAGAAGAGACGCTCGATAAACTGAGCTTGATCGCCGTACCGACCAATCCCGAGTTCACCACCGCTGCAATAGCAGGACAGGTGTTCAAGCAATCGGTCGCACCAGGTACGGCCGTCGAGAAAGAGACCACGGTCTCATTCACGACGGCGCTGGGGGTCGAGACCGCCTTGGTACCCAACGTGCTCGGCATCACTCGTGATGCTGCTACGACTGCATTGACCAATGCCGGTTTCGGCATCGATGCGCACGATGAGTACAATGCGACCGTTCCCGTCGGAAACGTGGTGACGCAGAATCCCTATCCGCAAGTCACCTGTGCTAAGGGGACCACGGTGTTCATTACGATCTCGAAGGGCGCCCGGCCCGTGAACCAGGTACAGGTTCCCGATCTGGGTACCTTGACGATGACCCAAGCGCTCCAGATTACCAGCAGTGCGGGATTGGTGCTCAATCCGGGTGGTAGTGATCTGAACGGTACGGTAGTCAGACAGGATCCTGCAAGAGGAACGATGGTCGTTCCAGGCACGAAGATCAGTGCTACGTTCGAGCCGGTGGATCTGATTCCCTAGGAATCTGAGCCTTCGATCGCAGGCGCATCAGTATCAAGGTGCGCAACACTCTCGATCTTCTTCTGTTCGTCCTGTACGTCTTTGATGAGTTCCTTGATGAGCTTGAGTTCTTTGTGGATCTCTGACTGCATATTATCAAGCTGTTCTTGCTGCTTGTCCCCTTGGATGTTGCTCACAAAGGCAAGCACCGGTAGCGCGATACCCTGAAATGCTGTCGAGATGAAGAACAGCGAGATATCGAAGGCGCCTTTCGGTGGCTGCATGACATAGGCGGCGATGATCGCGACCACGAGGATCCAGAAGAGCCACATGCTTGAGAGGACTACTGCTGTCTTGTTTGCGATCGCGTTGTTAAGCCTTTTGATCCACGACTCCGGTGGCTGTTGCTCGGTCGTTATGTCATGCGACATGGTAGGCTCCTTCCTGGAGCCAGCCGGGGGACTCGAACCCCCAACCTATTGATTACAAGTCAATTGCTCTTCCAATTGAGCTAGGCTGGCCATTCTCCACGAGGTAGTAGTATAACGATATACTAGATAGTTCGCAAAGTGTTTGGAGTGGGATATGCCTCGTATCAGCAAATCGACAAAGCTTGACGGAGTTCTCTACGATGTGAGAGGTCCTGTGGTCGATGAGGCAGCCGCGATGAAGAGGCGAGGTGAGGAGATCATCCACCTCAATATCGGAAATCCCGCACCCTTCGGGTTCCGTGCTCCCGATATCATGCTCGAGCATATGATCGAGCAGCTCCCCAACACCCAGGGCTACAGTGAATCCCATGGTATCGTCGATGCGCGTGAGGCGATCGCTGATTACGCGGCGCGCAAAGGGATCGCCAACGTCGAGATCGAGGACATCTATACCGGCAACGGGGTCAGCGAGCTGATCAATCTGTGCATGCAGGCGTTGCTCGACGAGGGCGACGAGATGCTCATCCCCGCACCCGACTATCCTTTGTGGACCGCCACGACCAAACTGGCTGGTGGAACTCCGGTCCACTATCTGTGCGATGAGGAGAACAACTGGTGGCCCGATATCGAGGATATCAAGCGCAAGGTCACCGCACACACCAAGGGTCTGGTGGTCATCAACCCCAACAACCCGACCGGAGCGCTCTATCCCAAAAAGATACTCGAGCAGATGGTCGAGATCGCACGTGAGCACAACCTCATCATCTTTTCCGATGAGATCTATGACCGCATGGTCTTCGACGGTAAGGAGCACACCGCGATCGCCTCTCTGGCTCCCGATGTACTCTGCATCACGTTCAACGGTCTGAGCAAATCGCATCGCGTGGCTGGGTATCGCAGCGGCTGGATGGTTATCTCCGGCGATAAGAAGAGCGCCAGCGGCCGTCGTGGTTATCTCGAGGGTATCGATATGCTCTCCAACATGCGCCTGTGCGCCAACGTTCCCGGTCAATCGATAATCGCCACTGCACTCGAGGGACATCAAAGCCTTGATGATCTGATCGTGCCCGGAGGGCGCATCTTCGAACAGCGCGAAAAGGCGATGAGTATCATCGAAGATATCGAGGGACTGAGCGCTGTCAGACCTGCGGCAGGACTCTATGTGTTTCCAAGGCTCGAGGTCGAGAAGTTCAACATCAGCGATGACGAGCAGTTCGCCTACGATTTTCTCAAAGCCGAGAACGTTCTGATCGTGCATGGTCGAGGGTTCAACTGGCCGACCCCTGAATACTTCCGGATCGTCTTTTTGCCCGAGACCGACCAGCTGACCGAAGTCGGCGTGCGTCTCAAGCGTTTTCTGGCAGATTATCGTCAAGACTGACCACTCCGTCCAGACCTTTTGCTCGTGCTTTTGCGCAAGCGTCTTGCGGTAGTATGGATACCATGATCGAGCCTCAACTAAAACCGAAGAGGAAGTACGGAAGATGGATCATCGCTGCGTTGCTGGTGATGCTCATCGTCGCTACTGCAGCCTGTGCCTTGACTGCCACCGCATACAACCCCACAATTCCCGAAGAGGCACACGTTGTCGAGCCGACCAACTACAGTGATAAGGAAGAGGCCAACCCCGCCATCATTCCCCATATCACCCCGTTCGAAGGCCCCGAGTTCACCCCAGCGACCATCACCTTCTCATTTAACGAGGTCGCGCATACGCTGACACCACAAGTTGAGAATGGGGTCTATTACGGTGCAATCAGGCTCGAGCGATGGATCGACGGGGATGAGCGGCTCACCTTCAAGGAGACTATGCAGGATTATTACGGTCGACTTACCTTCGATCCTGCCATGGACCTCTCGATAGCCTATACCTGCGGACAGCTTCGCGAGATCCGGGACGCTGAGGCTCTCGATGTCGCCTCCTATGCCGAGCTCATCATCAAATATGTCCAGTCCTTTCCCTATGATATGAGCCGCGTCCAAGATGCTGAAACCGACCAGATCGGAGAGGGCGATCCCCGCATGCCGGTCCAGACGTTGGTCGATGGCACCGGAGATTGTGACGAGCTGGCAATGCTGGCAGCGGCACTTTTGACCCACGAAGGTTATGGGACTGCGCTTTTCCTCTATATGGAGCAGACGCATATGGTGCTCGGTATCCAAGGTGAGGGAAGAGGTTTTCGCGGCACCGGCTATGAGTTCGTCGAGATGACCGCTCCGGCCTATGTGACCGATATATCTTCAGATCTGGTAGAGGGGGTCACGTTCGAGTCGACACCGGTCAGCATCCCGTTGCAAAAGGGCGAGCTACTCTATCCGCAAAGCGCGGTCGATCAGATCGCGCGCATCATCCGCGCACGGGACACTGCCTTTGATGCCGCTGAAGCAAAACGCGCCTACGTCGAGGCGACTCCGATGACCGACGAGGAGTTCAATGCGCAGGTGGCGCTCTACGATGCCTGTTTTGTGGCGCTCAATTCGTTTCGCAGCGTGGTCGATGAGGAGGGCAATCCGGTCCCCGATGCACCCTTTATGGATCGTTCTATCGCACTAGCTTGGCTTGATCAGTATTACTGGTGGGAGTATTGATCGGGCTGCAACGCTCTCGCCCTGCATGTAGAATTTCGGTGAACGGGGTGCGTGCCTCGAGGTAGGGTCGTACACTTACAATAGAAGAAAAACCAATAAGGGGGCATATCTATGAGTAAATCTGACCCAAGGCGAGTACTGCTCGTCGAGGACGAAAAAGCGATCCGCGATGCGGTCGCGGCTTATCTCGAACGTGACGGATTCTGGGTCACGCCTGCCGCTTACGGTGCGATCGCGCTCAACGCATTTCACAACGATGCGCCCTTCGATCTGATCATCCTCGATCTGATGCTACCTAAGATCCCCGGTGAG
>WQXV01000076.1 GCA_009781565.1 Actinomycetes bacterium | reverse complement strand
AGGGCGATAGCAGGTGTGAAGAGACACAAGCACGATTTCGAGAGCAAAACGCTGCCTGATCCGATACAGACACATACGAAAGGTGATCAGTGATGTTAGACACAAAAGAACAGACAATGGAGACCAGTGAGCGTGCCAAGCTCCAATCGGAGCGCCTGAGCGAGGTGACGGAACGCGTATATTCCCAGGTCAAGGCCTATAAGGATAAATTCGACGAGCACGGGATCACCCCTTGTGACATCACCGGTATCGAGGACATCACCAAATTACCGTTCACGGTCAAGAACGATATGCGCGCAGCATACCCCTACGGGCTGTTCGCGGTACCTCTCAACCAGATAGTGCGTGTTCATAGTTCAAGTGGTACGACCGGCCAGATCACCGTGGTAGGTTACACCGAGAAAGACCTCAAGACGTGGGCATCCTTGGTCGCGCGAGCCTTCGATGCGGCAGGTGCCACCGACCAAGATATCATCCAGATCAGTTACGGCTATGGCCTGTTCACCGGAGGTCTGGGAGTGCACAATGGTGTCGAAGATCTGGGCGCAGTCGCAATCCCGGTCTCAGGGGGTAATACGAAGCGTCAGGTCCAAGTGCTCTCTGATTTTGGCGTGACCGGACTTGCGGTGACCCCGAGCTATGCGTTGCTGGTCGCAGAAACTGCCCAGAAGATGGGTGTCGATCTACACGCGTTGCCTCTACGTTTCGGCGTGTTCGGCGCTGAACCGTGGAGTGAGAATCTGCGCAGTCAGCTTGAGGAGGCATTCGGTATCGAAGCATTCGATATCTATGGTCTGTCCGAGGTCATGGGACCCGGTGTGGGATTCGAGTGCGAAGAGCACCATGGTCTTCATATCAACGAGGACCATTTCCTGATCGAGATACTGGACAAAGAGACCCTTGAACCGGTCGAGGATGGCGAATATGGTGAGGTGGTATTTACAACCTTGACCAAAGAGGGGATACCGCTGATACGTTACCGAACCCGTGACATCAGTCGCATCATCCCAGGTTCGTGCCCCTGTGGACGTACCACTCGTCGCCTCGAGCGCATAACCGGTCGCAGCGATGACATGCTCATCATCAGAGGTGTCAACGTCTATCCCACTCAGATCGAACAGATCCTGCTCGACATCGAGGAGGTAGCTCCTCACTATCAGATCATCTTGACCAAACGCGGGTCGCTTGATGATGTCGAAGTACGCGTCGAGCTCAATGACAGCGTTGATTTCGACGAGATCAAGTCTCTGGAAAGCATCACCAAGAAGGTCAGCGCTGCCATTGCGAGTGCGCTCGCTATATCGGTCAAGGTCAAACTGGTCGAACCCGGCAGCATCGAGCGAAGTGAAGGAAAAGCACAGCGTGTCGTCGACCGCAGAGGCGAGGGGAGCACATCATGAAGCAGGTATCCGTGTTTTTAGAGAACTCTCCTGGACGGCTGGCTGAAGCGACCCGTATCTTGGGAGATGCCGGACACAACATGCATGCCTTGACTGTCGCTGATACCTCCGATTTCGGAGTCGCACGCATTATCGTCGATAATCCCGAGCAGGCTGCAGCTGAGTTGAAGAAGCGCGGGATCTCGGCACAGGTGCACGATGTCTGCGCGGTCGCTATCACCGATGAGCCCGGTCAACTCAGCGAACTGCTCGACATCATCGCAGGCCAGGATTTCGACATCAGCTACTGTTACTGTTTCGTCCATCCGGTCACCTCGAGCGCGGTCAACGTATTTCGTCTCAACAGCCCTGAAGTTATTCCGTTCATTAGAGATGCAGGCTATCGCGTTTTGGAGCTTGAGGATCTTCATGCCTAGATCGCCTCACTCGAGACGAGAGTTGGCTCGTGTAGCATCCCTCGTCGCACTTGTGATCTTACTGTTCACTCTCAGCATAACGGTCTTCTGCCCTATGCCCGGCTATGCCGTGGTATTGGAGACCGATCAGATCGGTGGGATACCCTACATCGAGCGCGGCATCAGCGCCGATCAAATGGTCAATATCGATGCGAAGACCGGGTATCTGGTCACCAAGGACGGTGTCGTTTTGTGGTCACGCGGAGCACAGGAAAGGCGCGCGATCGCAAGCATCACCAAGGTCATGACTGCGATCATCGCGATCGAGGAGGATCGGCTTGACGATGAGGTCATGATATCTCCGTATGCCTCGATCATTGGAGGATCGACGGCGAACTTCGAAGCGGGTCAGGTCTATACCATGCGCTACCTGCTCGATGCTATGTTGCTCGTTTCAGGAAATGACGCAGCGATTGCGATCGCTGAACACATCGGAGGCGATGATGCTTCGATCACGGAATTCGAGGTGCCCCCATCGGGTGAGTTCGATACTCCTGCGTTCACGATACTTATGAATAAGAAAGCGCATGAGATGGGCTTGGAGAATTCGCACTTTACCAATCCTCAGGGATTTGATGCGGAGGAGCACTACAGCAGCGCCGAGGATGTGGCTAAGATGGTCACCTACGCGATGAAGAAACCCCTGTTTCGCGAGATCGTCTCGACCACACAGTTCGACGTGCCAGGAGCTGAGCCGCGCCCGAGCACCAACATACTCTTAACGACCTTTGAGGGTGCAAACGGAGTCAAGACCGGCATGACCGACGCGGCAGGAGAGTGCCTTGCCGGCAGTGCTCTGCGAGGCGACATCGAGCTCTATGGCATCGTATTGGGCGCAGCAAGTGATGAGGAGCGTTTTCAGGAGTGTGCCGACCTGCTCAGTTTCGGGTTCGATCATTACGCGAATCGCATCCTTGCCGAGTCAGGCACCGTACTCGGGAGCACCGAGGTCACCAACTATCTTGATGTTGAGATCGAGGTCGGCATCACCCATGATGTTGCTGCCACCTACTATGATCTGCTTGGGCCGATCGAGCAGAAGGTACACATCGAACCGATCAAGGCGCCGGTCACGAACGATACCATTGTGGGGTCGATAAAATTCTTGCAAAACGGTGAGGTGATCGCAACCGAGCCGATCTATTCATTCGAAGAGATCGAGAGACCGACCTTCTTCGAATCGATCCAGATCTCGCTCACGCGCATGTGGCGATGGATGACCGGCAGTGGAGGCGATAAGCAACTAGTCACTACGGACTAGGTTTACGTGCTGTTCAAGACGCTTGTGCATATATAATTCGAAAGGAAGCAAAATGAGTGACACGACGCTAAAACGGACCCCTCTCTATGAGGCCCACAAGCGACTGGGTGCGCGCATGGTGCCCTATGCCGGCTTCGAGATGCCGGTGCAGTACAGCGGTATCATCGACGAGCATAACGCGACACGCGCCTCAGCCGGCATCTTCGATGTCTCTCACATGGCGCAGTTTCGGGTCTCGGGACGCGATGCGCGACCCTTCCTTCAAGAGATGCTTTCCAACGATATCGCAAGGATCGATGATTTTGGAGCCGCCCAATACACCCTCATGCTCAATGATGAAGGGGGTATCCTCGATGACTTGATCGTGTATAACACCGGATTTGAATACCTTATCATTGCCAATGCTGCCAATCACGAGAAAGATTTCAACTGGTTGATGGCGCATAAACCCGAGAATGTTGAGTTGGTCGACGAATCGGAGCGCACCGCACTGATCGCCCTTCAGGGCCCGAAGAGCACCCATATCATCGACGAGTTGACGGCTGACGATTACGCATTGCCGGAGCGCTTCCATATCAACGATGCCCTCATCGATAACACTATTCCCGTTCTGGTCGCACGGACCGGCTACACCGGGGAAGACGGTGTTGAGATAGTCGCACGCGCACAAGACGCTGAGGCGCTTTGGAACGTGTTACTCTCCTTTCCTGAGGTCACACCGGTCGGACTGGGCGCGCGCGATACCCTGCGTCTCGAGCAGGGCTATCCACTCTATGGCGATGATATGGATGTGACACGCAATCCCCTTGAGGCCAAACTGGGCTGGGTCTGCCCAACGCAAGAAGAAGACTATGTCGGAGGACAAGCGGTCAAAAAGGCGCGTGAGGATGGTGTAGAACAAGCTCTCGCGCACATCAGGGTCGATGGGGGGATCCCTCGCAACGGTCAGCAGGTGCTAGTCCAAGGTCAACCTGTCGGGGTCGTGGGAAGCGGCTCACATTCACCCACCTTCGGCTTTGGAATGGCCAGCGCCTACCTGCCGGTCGAATACACCGATCCCGGTACGAAGGTGCAAGTCGAGATACGGAGAAAACTTGTCGAAGGGGTCGTTGTAAAACCACCCTTTAGTCTATAATCAAAACCAAAGAGAAAGGAAGCGCGATGCCGAGCCCGAAAAACTATCTCTTCACCAACGATCACGAGTGGTTCAACCAAAACGACGAGCACGGGATCGTGGGGATCACCGACTTCGCGCAGGATCAACTGGGCGAGATCGTGTATGTCGATCTACCTGAAGTAGGAGACAGTTTTGAAGCTGGAGAGTCGTTCGGTGAGGTGGAAAGCGTCAAAAGCGTTTCCGAGTTATTCATGCCGATCGGCGCCAAGGTGATCGAAGTCAACGAAGATCTTGCCGACGCACCCGATCTGGTCAACAGCGACTGCTATGGCGATGGTTGGCTCATCAAGGTCAGTTATGGTGATAGCGATCTCTCGTCGTTGATGGATGGCGATTCCTACGATACCTACTGCAGCGAGCTGTAAGCAGTAGTGAACTACCTTTCTATCAGCTCAGATCAACGCGAGGAGATGCTGAAAAGCATCGGAGTATCCGACTTCGATGAGCTGATAGGCGATATCGATCCCGACATCCGGCTGAAAGTTCCGCTCTCTCTTGATGCAGGAGTGGACGAGCTGGAACTGAGCCGCAAGGTGCGTGCGCTGGCTGCTAAGAACGCCAACACCGAACAGCTGATCAGTTTTGCCGGTGCGGGATGCTACGACCACTACATTCCCGCTTGTATCGACTATATCCTGCGTCGTCCCGAGTTCTTCACAGCCTACACGCCCTATCAGCCTGAGGTCAGCCAAGGCACCCTCCAAGCGATATTCGAGTACCAAAGTGCGATCTGCCGACTCACGGGAATGCAGGTCGCCAACGCATCGATGTATGACGGCGCTACGGCTCTTGCTGAGGCTGCCCTGATGGCGGTACGAGCCTCCCGCTCGAAGCGCCGCGAGATCATCGTAGTCGACACCCTCAATCCCCAGTGGATCGAGGTCCTTGAGACGTATGCCAGTTCCGATCTGATGGATATACAGATCACCACGCAGGACGCTCTTCTCTCCTCTATCAATGAGAACACCGCTGGCGTGTTGCTGGGCTACCCCGATTTCGAAGGGTCGATCGTCGACCTCTCACCAGCAATTGACGCAGCCCATCAGGCTGGCGCACTCGCGGTGGTGGCAGCCCATCCTATGATGCTTGCCATTCTTGATAGTCCTGGGTCTTTTGGAGCCGATATCGTCGTGGGCGAAGCCCAATGTTTCGGCAATCCACAAAGCTTCGGCGGTCCCGGTCTGGGCTATTTCGCATCCACCGAGAAGCTTATGCGCCTGATGCCCGGTCGCATCGTGGGTCGCACCAGAGACGTCGAGGGTAAGCTCGGATATGTGCTGACGCTCTCGACGCGTGAGCAGCATATCAAGCGCGAACGCGCTACCAGCAACATCTGCAGCAACCATGCGCTCAATGCACTGGCAGCGGGTGCTTATCTGCTCAACATGGGTGGAGATGGATTGTCGCAGCTTGCGCACACGT
>WQXV01000075.1 GCA_009781565.1 Actinomycetes bacterium | reverse complement strand
TCTTGGCAGTTCTCGATACTGAGTGAGAAGTTCGGATCGTTGTAGCGGCCGATCTCAAGCTTTATGTCAAGTAGACGCACACCTTTACGTTGGATATAGCAGTGCCCGAGGTTGCCCTCTCGCCAAACTACCATCTCTTCGCTGAGTTTCTTCGGTAGTCCTACACTGTCTCTGCCGCTCAAGGCACCCATCAAAGCACCGGGACCGCTGAGTTGGAGGTTGAAGAAATAGCTGCCCTCCAAATCACCATAACGCACCATGACGGCGATCCCGCCCTCGATATACCACGGAGCAAAGTTCGGTTCGCGTATATTGACAAGGTATATGTAGAGCAGAGGATGATCGGGGTCGGTGAGTTTGAGCGGTGGAGGTATGAGCTCTGCGATGCTGGGATCGGCGACTGCGAAGACGCACGCTCCATCCTGAGCATTCATCGCACCTCCCGTCAAAAAGCCATCGAAGACATCACCGGGGATATAAAAGGCATTCTTCATTGCTGCTCCTTCCAAGTCATCTATCGCGTAAGTACCATTCGTTCCTTTTGCCGTGTTTCCCGACACGACTTTTCATAGTCAAGGGGTTGAAAGAGGTATGTAGTTCTCAGGCTTGTCGCACTCCAGCAGCGCCTCTATCTCAGGAACGGCGATCACGCTTTTATGGAGATGCGAGCTGAGCTCGGAAAGTGAAGAGGAGGTCTTCAAGCTGGAGCTGGTGGCCTCTGCATCGATCAACTGACACCCTGAGACAAAGGTCAAGCTGACCAGTAAAACCATGAGCAACAGAAGTATGTGGCTCCAACGCGATCCGATGGCTGCTCCTTCCTCCCGAGACTTTGGTTCTATTGTCGCACACGTCAGCACGCGTGAAGAAGCCAATACCAGCAGCGGTTGTTTGCGAAGGTGTAGGATTAATCCATGTATGCCGTCGATATAAACTGCGACCTCGGCGAACTCCCTGGAGAACAGGGCCGGCTCCTTGATAGCAAGCTTATCCCCCTCGTCACCTCGGTCAATGTCGCCTGTGGTGAACATGCGGGCGATGCTCAGACCATGCGAGCAACTATCTCTACTGCCAAGGAGAACAACGTTGCTATCGGCGCACATCCCAGCTATCCCGATCGCGACAATTTCGGACGTAAACCACTGAGAATGAGCGCTGGCGAGATCATCTTGACGGTGCGAGATCAGGTCGAAGTTCTTGCTACGATTGCCGAAGAACAAGGAGTTGCGCTCCAGCACGTCAAACCCCATGGAGCGCTCTACAGTGTTGCTGCACAAGACTATGAGGTTGCCCAAGCCATCGGTCAGGCGATCGCTGATTTTGATCCGTCGCTGATCTATTGCGGTATGGCAAACTCAGAACTTGAGCGAGCTGCCCGAGATCTTGATCTGCGCTTTATCAGCGAGGTCTTTGCCGATAGAGCTTATACTGCTGATGCAAATCTCGTGCCACGCGATCGAGCTGGTGCCGTGATCACTGATACTGACGAAGTGATCTCCCGTGTGTTACACATGATCCAGGATGGTAGAGTAACCACGATCGAGGGAGCAGACATCGCGATCGAAGCCCAGACGATCTGCTTGCACGGTGACAACGCCAACGCGTTGGCACTCGCTGCACATCTGCGTGAGGCCTTAGTTGAGCGTGGTATCTCATTGGTTCCGATGAACCAGATCGTGTAGGACTGCTAAGCATGCTCTATGACAAGCCCAAAATCTATGTGATTTCCGATGCTGCCTTCATGATCGAGGTCGCCGATCGGATCAGCGATGAGGCATCCGAGGCTATCACCTCGCTGACCCACCTTCTTGATGATGCCGACCATGAGGCAATCGTCGACATAGTGCCGAGCTATCGATCGATCATGGTCGAATACGACCTCTTGAAGAGCGATGCAGCCGGCATGGAAGATGAGCTTGCTCGACTTTGCGAATCACACGCCCAGCGCATTGACAGATCTGTCCGTTTGATCGAGATCCCGGTTTGCTACAGCACACCCCATGCGCCCGATCTCGACCAAGTCGCGGTATTGAGTGGCTTGGAGCCACAAGAAGTGATCGACCTTCACAGCGAGCCTGTCTACCAGGTCAGCGCGATGGGATTCACCCCTGGCTTTCCCTATCTGAGTGGTCTGGATCATGCCATCGCGGTCCCGCGTCGAGCAACTCCGCGAGCTGCGGTAGCCGCTGGTTCGATCGGTATTGCGGGAGAACAGACGGGAATCTACCCGGTCACCTCACCTGGTGGATGGCAGATCATCGGTCGTACCCCTCTCACCTTGTTCGATCCCCAGCGCATTGACCCTTTCCTGCTCGCTACCGGAGACACGGTCCGCTTCATCCCAATTGATGATAAAACGTATTATTCGATGGGTGGTGAGCTCCATGATTGAGATCCTCAATGGTGGCATGCTGAGCACCATTCAGGATAAGGGTCGCATCGGCTACCAACGCTTTGGTGTTCCCGTCTCGGGACCGATGGATTGGTATGCTGCTGCTCTTGCCAACAGACTGGTCGGAAATACCGACGATGCACCTTTGCTTGAGATCACCATCATCGGACCGACGATTCTCCTCGAGGATAGCTGCCGTTTTGCTTTGACTGGCGCAGCCTTTCCTGCGCGCCTTGATGGACAAACTATTGAAATGAATACCGGTATCGAAGCCACAGGAGGAAACCGTCTCACAATCGGTAATGCGACCAGCGGAGCCCGTGGCTATCTTGCGTTTTGTGGTGGGCTTGTTGTCGCGCCACAGCTGGGTAGCGTCTCCACCTACACCAAAGCACGGCTCGGTGGTCTTGATGGTACTGCATTGAAGGCTGGGGACAGGATCGCTTTGGGGTGCACGGATCTGTCTCATTGCTCGGGTCAACTATATCCCTCTACGCCCGCGCTTGACTATTCCAGCTCACCCACCGTCAGGATCGTGGTCGAGGACCGTACTGATCATTTCGACCGAAGTGCAATCGATAAGCTTACCTCAAGCTCTTATCACCTTACCCACGCGAGCGACCGCATGGGGTATCGCCTCGAGGGTCCGCAACTTGCGTATAGCTCAGATTGCGATGGCAACATCATCTCTGAAGGAGTGACACTGGGCTCCATCCAGGTCATTGACCGAAGACCGGTGATATTGATGGCCGATCATCAGACGATCGGCGGATATGCCAAGATCGCGACCGCCATCAGAGCTGACATACCTCTTCTGGCCCAGCTCAGACCGGGCGATAAGGTGCGCTTTACCCAAGTTACGACAGAAGAAGCGCAGCGTGCCTATCTTGAGATGAGGCAACACCTCGAGGAGTGCTCTTGATCGTTTACTTGATGCTGACACACAGATCGCCGACTGCCCAGGCGCAGTCGGCGATCTGCCATATGGCGATTGTGAGGGTAGTGAGAGACTTAATCGCCATCTTTGGGAGGATGCTTACGGATATAGTAGAAATTCATCCCCAGGGCTATGAAACCCACGATCATAATGACCACGATGGTTATAAACTTGGCCATCTCCCCCATCGACGCTCCTCCTTGTCATCTGAATTAGCACTATATTAGTATCATTTATTCGATATGATATCAGATATAGAACAGTTTGTGAGAGAAACTTTATGAAGTCGGAGATTTGTTCCCTTCGATAAGAACATCGGCTTGAGGGCAATCGATCACGATCTTGATAGTGGGGACATGTGCACAACGCGAACAGGCAGAAGGCTCGTTCTTTCTCACGTGTGCGCTCTGCTCTTCTCTCAAAGACGCGTGCTTTGGCGCAAGGTTTTGCGCCCTCGATGTCGACACTGTTTGCTGTGTTTTTCGATTCTGTTGCACCTGTGGTGGACGCGACACCGGTCGTGATGACGATACGCTTGCCAAAGAGGCGCCCGTCGCATCATCGCGGTGGTTCGATTTTCTCGGATCAGCTTTGAAGGTGCTCGCCTTGGGCCCCTTGGATCGTGGAGGTCTGCTTTTATCGAGCGGTGTCATGTGCTCGAAGCTGTACATACACTCAAAACAGGTCGTCGCATCATTGGAAGCATAGGCATTACACATCGGACATCGTTTCATCGCCAGTCCTCTCCTATCACGGGTCTCTTCATAGCCCTCTCGAGAACGATTCTATCTCCCCTACAGAGCCACGCGCTACGTTGGGTAGGTCGCTCGATGACAGCATGGGTGCCAGCTGGACCAGCAAACGTGTGACCAGGCTCCACCTGTTGGATAGTTCCAAGCACGACCCCTTGCCTATCGATGAAAGCCACATCAAGGGAATAGCGCATACCATGGGTATGGATCAGACGGCACGGTTCCAAGATCAATTGCGCGCTTCGGGACTCCTCATAAGAGGTGCCCAGCAACCCTCGTAGTCGAGAGTGCCAGCTACGCGCATAACGCGTCGTCATCGGCATCCTGATGAGGGTGTTGCCGCGGAGTACTTCGAGCTCATCGGTCTGCATCGGCATCCGCATACACTATTCGCTATACCCGATGCTGGGAACGGCATAGGTCTTTGAGCGGCGAAATGTCGGTGTGCTTATCGAGAGTTGCCCGATCGTGATATGTTCGATAAATGGGTGGTACTCGAGCTCGAAGTTGATCACTTGTGTCGCCAAAGGGCCACCACCGCTTGCCGTACCCTGGATCGAGAACGCACCTCCCGGCACTAATCCCATCGCATGCTCGATCCCCTCCTGCGCTGAATAGGGTGCCTCGGCATAAGCGCAGCTTCGCGCCACTTCTGCCGAGATCCGATCGAATTGACCGGCTCGGATCAAAAAGAGGCACACATTTGACATGATGACCATTACCACGATGCACGCACCAGCAACAATCGCCATCTCGACCGCAAGGGAACCGCGCGTATTTCTCAGCACCGCTCGCATCTTCTCACCACGTGAGATCCGGTAGCTGATAGAGAAGATCGATCCCTGCTCCCACAGGATCGAGCCAAGGGCTTTCAAGTACTGAGGTCAGCTCTTCGAGGAAAGGTACCCAGATCGGAATACCTGCGATCGTGGGAGAACTCAGAACCTCAGATGGTATCGAGAGGCCATCACCGAGCTGCTGGGCAGCTTCTCGTATCTGCTCCTTTATCCCGAAGGTGGAAAAGCCCCCGCTTTGCTCGAGAAGGGACCTGCCACCCTGGAGGGTCTGTACCATGGCTGCCTCAACACCACCGGCATCGGCTTTTCCCACCTCGGTGACCGATACGAGGATGGGCAGAGGCCTTCGCATATCTCCAACGTTTACCTGTGCAGTATCAAGCAGCTCGTCGATCGTGTCTTCGACCATGGTGTCCAGACCCCACGGAAGACCCTCGCTAAGCTGGTAGAGACCACTCACTTGTTGCCGATACAGATCAAGGCACGAACCCCACAGTGCCAAACCGAACGAAATGATGCGCGCATTGTCCCCTAACAGCGATCGCACGACCCCACCCAATCCTGCAGTGGTGCTATCATCTGCGGTCGCATCTGCCAAGAAGGAGGGTAGCGTCGTCTCACTGCTCGAAGGAAGCAAACGTGCTCCTGCGATTGCCAACTGGGCTCCTAACTCGACCTGATCGGCTCCCGTGAGAGGTGGCAGCGTATAGTCAGGCAGCGATCGTGTTGAGCTGGATATGACCACACACCACAGACCTCGTCCCCCACTGGGCTCGTAGGTCAGGCGGCTACCCGCCAGATAAGCGGCTGCTTTTTCCAAGAGCTCACGCAACGTGGCCCCTGTTCGTGTGCGCGTCGCCTCGATCTCTTCTTCGACCTCCTTGCGCAGACGTTCATACTCCAAGATGGCGTCTGCCTCCGCATTCCACGCTGAGATGAAGGGTTCGAGATCGTTCTCGATCATAAGGATCGGTTTCCACGAGGGCGGTTTGCACCACGTACAAGGTGGATGA
>WQXV01000074.1 GCA_009781565.1 Actinomycetes bacterium | reverse complement strand
CCGGTTGTGCCGTGCAGATTTTATGGGTGAAACAGCGCCGAGCCGACCCGGATGATGGTCGCCCCCTCCTCGATCGCGACCTCGTAGTCGTTACTCATTCCCATCGAGAGCTCCCGCAGACCCAACCGGTCGCGAATCTCGCGTAGCTTGCGAAAAGAGGGGCGTGCCTCTTCAGGATCGCCGAAGGGTGCCATGGTCATCAACCCGACGATATGAATCCCCGGAAGGGTGAGTGCGTGCGCAAGAAAACTGTCGACTTCCTCTACTTCCAGCCCATGCTTGCTCTCTTCCCCGCTGACGTTTACCTGCAGAAGTATTTCTTGGACGATACCCAGCTGCTGTGCACGCGCATCGATCGCCTCGGCAAGTCGCATCGAGTCGACCGAGTGGATCAGTGGCACCCGTCCCACCACCTGGCGGACCTTGTTGCGCTGGAGGGTCCCGATCATATGGAAGTCCTGTTCCGGACAGCTCTCCAACTTCGATACCAGGTCTTGAACGCGGTTCTCTCCGAAGAGATGACAGGCGAGCCCCTCATCAAGATGAGCGGCTTCTTCAATTGCGGTGGGATCGACCGTCTTTGAAACGGCCACCAAGGTGACCTCATCGGCGCAGCGCCCACTGCGCGCGCACGCCTGCGCAATGCGCAGACGCACATCGGCGAAACGCTGTTGCATACTATCGGACGTGCTCATGTCGATAAAACGAGCTGACGTTGATGCTGTCGCGTGCTACTCGTCGCCATCCTCGTCATCATCATCGTCGTCGTTGAAACTCGTACCGCTATCTGAGCGATCGATCTTCTTCTCGACCAGGATCTCTTCGGCAAGCTCCTCGAGCGTCGCGCGCTCCCCGGTGATCAAGAAGACCAGGCGCTCACCGATATCGACTGCGTGATCGGCGATGCGCTCGAGATGGCGTGAGGCAAGCATCATCCGCGAAGCCCATTTGAGCTCCTTCTTATCTTTGATACGGGCGATCTCTCGGAAGAACTGCTTATAGAGCTCATCGATAGGCTCATCGAGCTCAGGTAGTTTGGCAGCCAGTTCCAGATCCTCGGTCTTCATCGCCTCGATGGTGGTATCAAGCACACGATAGACCAGGTTTCCTTGCGCCTGGATCAGATCGAGCATCGATTGGCGCCTGGGACCTTCTGCGGTGCGTATCGCAGCTTTTGCGACACTGGCAGACATATCGGCAATACGCTCTAAGTGCATGACGATCGATACCAACGTCTGCAACAGACGCACATCACGAGCGACCGGAGATTGGGTCGCCGTTATTTGCAGTATCTTCTCCTCGATGGCGATCGTGCGCTCGTTAAACGTTGCGTCACCATCGATGATTGCTTGGGCGGCTTCAACATCACCCTGCACCAGGGCAGGCACCGCGCGCCGTACCGTCGCCGCGGCATCCTCGAATACCTCTATGGTCTCATCATAGACATCATGGAGGTCCTGTCTGAACATCTCTCGCATCGGTATGCTCCTTTCCGATCAGCCGAAGCGTCCGGTAATGTAGTCTTCAGTTCGCTGATCGATCGGGTTAGTGAATATATCACTGGTAGGCCCGCTCTCCACGAGGATCGCAGGCTCCCCAGCTACTTCTTGGAGGAAGAAAGAGGTGTAATCGCTGACACGTGCCGCTTGCTGCATGTTGTGGGTGACGATGATGATGGTGACCTGATCCTGGATCTCGTGCATCAAGTCCTCGATCTTTTGCACCGATGTCGGATCGATCGCCGAGCACGGCTCGTCCATCAAGATGACCTCTGGCTGCACCGCGAGCACGCGTGCGATACAGAGCCGCTGTTGCTGACCACCGGAGAGCGCCAATCCGTTCTTGTTCAAGATGTCCTTGACCTCTTTCCACAGGTTCGCCTTATCCAGTGATTTCTCAACGATGGCATCAAGCTCTGCTTTGTTTTTGATTCCTTGCAGACGGGGACCATAGGCCACGTTGTCATAGATCGATTGGGGGAAGGGGTTGGGCTGCTGGAAGATCATCCCGACGCGGCGACGTAGGTCGACCGGGTCGACCCCCTGTCCATAGATATCGGCTTGGTCGAACAGGACGGTCCCTTCGACCTTGGTGCCCGCAATCAGATCGTTCATACGGTTCAGGCACCGCAAGAAGGTCGACTTGCCGCATCCGGACGGGCCGATGAACGCGGTTATCGCATGCTTGCGTACATCGAGCGATACATCGGTCAGTGCATTGAAATCCCCATACCAGAAGTTGAGGTGACGGATGAAGAATGTCACCAGGGCAGGATTGTCCACCAACGGTTCGCTGTATGAGCTCGGTCCAACTTTTTGATTCTTTTCCACGGTTGAGCCTTCCTGTCTCCTCTGTCCTAATCCACTTTCTTATAGCGTTTTGATATCAAGCGCGCCAAGAGATTGAAGGTGAATATCAATCCCATCAACATGAACGCCGTACCGAATGCCGCCGGGATGTTGATCCCTTCGACCGCCAGCAGATACAGGTGTATCGGCATCGCGCGTCCTGAATCGGTCGGGATCACAGGCAGATTGACCGCCTGGCCCATCGTGAAGAAGACGACCGCCGTCTCTCCGATGGCCCGCCCCATAGCCAGGATCAACCCCGTGATGATGCGTGGCATCGCCGCGGGGATCACCACGCGGCTGACCGTCTGCCATTTGGTCGCACCCATACCGTACGAACCCCATCTGATGTAGCGCGCGACTCCACGGATCGCTTCCTCGGTGGTACGCATGATGATGGGGAGCATCAATAAGCTGAGCGCAAGCGCTGCTGAGAGCATCGACAGAGGCAAGCCCAACGTCTCAATAAAGAACGCAAAACCGAAAAGCCCCATGACGATCGAGGGTACACTAGCCAGTGAGTCGGCTGCGAACCTGATGATGCGTACCGCGAGCCCCTGTTTGGCATACTCGGCAAGATAGACCGCCGCAAGCACCGCGATCGGGGTGGCGATCAGCATCGAGAGAGCAGTGACATAGATCGACGCGATGATGGTGGGGAAAATGCCGCCTTCAGCGTTGACCCCATGCGGCCAGGTGAACACGAAGGTCGGTGACACGACCGCGATGCCGCGGACGACAACATAGATGATGATGGCGAAAAGAGCCGCGACCGTAAGGCCCGCAGCGATCCAGAAAAAGCTGAGCGCGACATCATTGATGATCTGATCTTTTGTCTTTTTCATCCGCTCATCTCCTGCCCGAATCTCGAGAGAAGCCGCACGGTCAGCACCAAAGACATCGAGATGATGAACAGGATCGCCGCCATCCCGAACAGCGCGGTGCGCTGGGTCCCGGTGGCATAGCCCATATCGAGCACGATCTGGGAGGTCAAAGTCGAGATCGGTCGGGTGATACCGGCGAAGAGCTGGGGTGCGTTGCCGACCACCATCAGCACCGCCATGGTCTCGCCGATCGCACGACCCATCCCTAAGATGACCGCATCGATGATACCGAGCTTGGCTGCAGGTAACACGACCTTGTAGATGGTCTGCCACTGGTTGGCACCCATGGCAAATGAAGCCTCACGGATCCCCATCGGGATCGAATCTAGCGCATCCTCGGTCAAGGTCGCGATGGTGGGTACGATCATGATCGAGAGGATGATCCACGCAGTCAGCGGACCGAAACCGACCCCTCCAAAGAGACGAGAGACGATTGGTGCGATCACGACCACCCCGAAGAACCCATAGACGACCGAGGGGATACCAGCCAGCAGCTCGACCGCAGGACGGACGAATGATCTGATCTTTTTCGAGGCAAGCTCGGAGAGGAAGACCGCGGTCATGACCGCCAGGGGCGCTCCGATCGCGAGAGCTCCCAGCGTTACCACGAACGAACCGACGATGAAGGGCACGATCCCGAACTTACCTTCGGTGCCCGACCATTCGGTGCCGGTTATGAAGTTTCCGAAACCGACCTCGGTAAAGATCGGAAATGCCTTGTAGGCGACGAACGCGAAGATCAGGGCAACACCGAGAACCGCAACGATCGCGCACAGGAAGAATACCGAAGCAAGCACGAACTCCTTGATCTGGGTCTGCCGTGTGACCAGTTGCAACTTACCGGCTCCTGCACCAGCGGCAAGATCGATACCGTCATCGATACCGACCGGTGCCTCACCGTCGACGATACCGATCATCTTATCGACGGTGTCATCGTCGGCGCGACTCTGCGCTTTGGCAGCTCGCTCCCGCATGAGTTCAGCAACGACATTGCGCTTCTCGTCACCGGTCTCATCGATCGAGCGAGCTGAATCCTCAATTTCCGCATCAGCCCATCGATCATCGGCAAGCTCGACCTCTTCTTCGGTCAGTGTTCCGTCCTCGAACTCTTCCCAATCGGTGTATTCGTTGGTAGGGTCACTCATCTATCACTGCCCCCCTTCGATCGTAGAGACAGGAAGGTAACCGGCTTGGATGACCGCGCCCAGTTGCACTTCATCGGACAGTATATAGTCGACATACTGCTTGGTCGCCCCCTCGGGCTCGCCCTTGGTGAAAAAGTGCAGCACGCGAGAGATCGGATAGACACCGAGCGCGACATTCTCATCGGTCGGCTCGACTCCATCGAGTATCAATGCTTTGACCGGGCGCGTACCGAAGCGTGGTTCGACATATCCTACTGAGATATAGCCGATCGCACCTCGACTTCGGGCGACCACCTCGCGCACCTGACCGGTGCCCGGCAATATCACTGCTCCCACATCAAAATGGCTCTCGTCCATGACGTTGGATGCGAACGCATCACGCGTACCACTGGATTCATCACGATTGATCAGATCGATCGGCAGATCCTCTCCACCGACCTCGCTCCAATTGGTGATCTCGCCCGAATAGATGCCACGAAGTTGTTCGGTGGTGATGCTATTGACCGGATTGTCGGGGTTGACGATCGCTGCAATCCCATCATAGGCTATCGGGATATCGACCAGACCTTCTCCCTCGCCTTCCTTGAGATTACGCGACGAGGTGCCGATATCGGCGGTACCAGACATGACCGCTTCGATCCCTGCGCTTGATCCCATTCCTGAGACCAGAACTGAGATCTCATCGTTTTGTTGCATGAAATTCTCTGCCGCGACCTCGGCGATCGGGAGGATCGTCGTTGAACCGGCGACATTGACCGTGTCGGTGATTGCGGCACCGCGACAACCGCTCAAGCCTATTATGGTGAGGGATAGAGCAAGTACTACGAGCAGATACAGCCCAGTGCCCCGAATCTTCCGGTCACCTGGTCCTCTGCTCGATAGGAAAAGAAATCGCCGGTGTGGGTCACGGTATCGATATGCATGTTGTAAATGTTGCACGCACGAACCCCCATCTCTACGAGCGTCTCTTCGACGACCATACCCAGGTCGATCGTGATCGAACCTGTGCTTTCAGTATAACGGTCACCATTGCTAATAGTATCGAAAATCTCTAAAAATTGAGAAGCAACTTCTGCCGCGACCTCGAAGTTTTGTGGACCGATGAAAGGCCCGATGTAGGCGAACAGCTCAGCAGGATCGCTGCCGTAGGTCTTCTGCATCTCTGCTATCGAGAGAGCAGCGATCTTGCGAAGCGCACCGCGCCATCCCGAATGGATGACCGCGATCGCGTGTCGGAGCGGATCGACTACGATGATCGGGACACAGTCGGCAAAACAAAGCAGGAGCGGGATCGCTGCCCGATCGGTCATCAACGCATCGGTCTCAGAAAACTCGAAAGCGTAGTCGAGCGCGGTCTGTAGAGCGACACCATGGACCTGCGCGGCACTGTTCAAGCGCAGGCGTGCGTTCTCATCAAGATCGAGTGCGCGCAGTATTCGTAGGCGGTTGGTCGCCACATTGGTCGGATCATCTCCGACATAAGCCCCCAGATTCAAGCTTTCATAGGGAGAGGG
>WQXV01000073.1 GCA_009781565.1 Actinomycetes bacterium | reverse complement strand
TCAGCACCACTTTTTGTGGTTTGGCGGCAGACAGAATATAGGTCGTGAACATATTGGTCGGATTTTGGCCGACAAAGACCGGATACTGCGCGACTCCCACATCCAGATCGACGCGGGTGACGGCTCCGAACTTTTTACGCGTGAAATAGGCCATCGCAGCCCTCCTCGACTTCTCGACTAGCCCTCAAGCAGCCCAAGGCTCTCGTCAGCAAGGATCGCCTCGACACGGTCGACGACCTCAGCGATGCTGAAACCGGTCGTGTCGATGCTGGTATCGGCTGCGTCCTCATAGAGTACTTCGCGCGACGCGAGTAGCTCCGCAAGCTCATTGGGCTCGCTCATCGCTTTGATGAGCGGACGCGTCGAGGGATCGTCGATACGCGCTCTGATCTGATCGGGATCGACCTTGAGATAGATGACATAGGCGTGGTCCTTGAGCAGCTCGACATTAACGGGATCAAGAATCGCTCCACCGCCGCAGGCGACCGGGGTCGGCTGGCCCATCGTGAGCGCCTGACCCAACACGTTGGTCTCCATCGTGCGAAACGCGCTCTCGCCTCCGGTCTCAAAGATCTGTGCCACACTCATCCCCGCGAGTGCCTCGACGATCTTGTCGGTATCGAGGCTGGCCGTGTCCAGCCGTTTTGCAAGCTCGGAAGACACACTGGTCTTTCCTGAGCCCATAAAACCGATGAACGCGATGTTGCGCGTGAGTTTCTTGGTGTCGGCCGTCTTGGTCGTTTCTGCCATCGTCTACTCCTTATCGATCGCTTGCTCGATCACATCCATCAACTCTTTCGACGAGCTGTGCGCTCCCCAGATACGCGCCTGTTCGATCGCTTGCCCGTACAGCATCGCTCTGCCATCGAGCGCACGGATATCACGCTGGCGCGCTGAGGCGACCAGGCGTGTCGTTCCTGTCGATCGATAGACCACATCGAATACCGTTGCCGCATATTCAGCGAACCACGACACGGGAAAGACCAGCTCGTCATGGGCCGAGATCCCCAACGTGGTCGCATTGATCGCACAGTCGAAGCGCTTACCGGCCGGTGCGCTTGCCGCGATCAGCTCGGTCTTATGGGCGCGCGACTGCTGCCACGACTCGAACGGTTCGATACATGCGCGCGCTTTTTCCTGTGACCTACCTACGACCTGTATCAATGCGGCGTCGTGGGCTATGAGCGCATAGATGATGGTGCGCGCGGTCGCACCGGTTCCGAACACGACGAACGTACGGTACTTCAAAGGCGAGAGCAGCTGCTGGACCGCATGGGTAAATCCCGCCACATCGGTGTTATCGATCTGCCAGAACACACCATCGCCACTAACCGGTTCACTCTCGCGTAGCGTCAGCGTATTGGCAGCTTCAAGCAGCGCCACCTCATCGGAGCGCTCACCTTCAAGAGCGGCGATAAGAGGTTTGTAGGGGGCGGTGACCGCCAGACCTTCAAAGGTCCGCTCGGCCTTCCACCTCTCCAGATCGGACGTGAGCTGCTCGAACGTCACCGGATCGATCGCACGCATGTGCGCGTCACGCCCCTCAGCCTCAAAGATCGCGTTATGGATCCGCGGAGAGAGAGAATGGGCGATGGGACTGCCTATGACGGCGAACTGCTGCGTCATATATGGTCGAGCGGCTTTCTGCTACCTAAGATCCACTTTTCTAGATGGCGCAGGATCAACGTGTGTTTGAGGTCATGCTCTGCCAATGGCAGGACCATGATGGTCGTCATACCCAGAAAGGTTCCGCCCAAGACATCGGTGAAGAACTGGTCGCCGACGATCGCTGCCTCACGCGGCCAGGTGCGCTCTTTGATGAGCCCAAGGATGAAGGCCGGCGGCAGGGGTTTGACCGCCTTATCGACGAAGTCGACCCCGAGGATCGCAGACATGGCACTGACGCGCCCGAACCAGCTGTTCGAGACCAGGACCACCTTGATACCGACCAGTCTGATGCGCTTGACCCAATGGACCATCGCCGGGGGCATCTCCTCTGCATCACGCGGCAGGATCGTGTTGTCAAGATCGAGCAGAATCGTCTTCTTACCCATCTCGACGAGCCGTACCGGATCGATGCTGAGAACTGATTGCACGTAATAGGTCGGAATGCTCATTATTGGCCGAACACCTCCTGCGAGATTCGCATGGCTTCCTCGTGTTCCTCGTAGGTGACCGAGAAGGTCTGCTCGCCGCTTTGCGAGGTCAGCGCGAAGTAGAGATAATCGGTGATCGCAGGGCGCGCCGCCGCCTCAAGTGAGAGGCGCGAGGGATTACAGATCGGTCCGGGCGGCAGCCCCTCGTGGATATAGGTGTTGTACGGACTGTCGATACGGGTGTCGGCATCGCTCAGACGCAGGTCGGTCAGTCGCTCGGGAGGCAGTAGGAACTGCACCGTCGAGCAGAACTGCAGCATCATCGCGCTCTGTAGACGGTTGTCGATGACACTGGCGACCAACGATCGCTCATCATCAAGACGTGCCTCACGCTCACAGAGCGACGCGATCGTGACCAGCTCACCCACACTGAAGCTATCAAGGCGGTCTTGCGGTACCTGGATGGACTGCCAGACCTCGTCGAAACGGGCGAGCTGGCGCTCGATCACGTCATCGACGGTCGCATCAGCGGTGAACTCATAGGTATCGGGAAAGAGGAATCCCTCCAAAGAATCTTGGAACGCGCCCTCCAGATAGGGATACTTGGCAACGTAGTCGGGAGCGGCTGTACGCGCACGTTCCTCGAACTCGGTCGGCGAAAGCCCCAATTGGTCTGCCACCGAATGGGCGACCTGATCGATACGCAGTCCCTCGATGATGGTCACGCGCACGACCTCGGCAGCTTCCGGCGTAACACTCAGTGCCGCGATCGCTGCCTCATATCCACTTCCGGTAACCAGCATGAAGCGTCCCGGTTGGAAATAGGCACCGCCCCCCTTGAGTCGCGCCATGATCTGGAACATGAGCGGGTTGGCCACGATGCCACGTTCGACCAAGATATCGGCGATATCGCGCACGCGCGCACCTTCAGGAATGATGACTGCAACCTCTCTTCCGGGCTCGACATCGGGACCCGGCGAGCGGATCAGCTGATGCCAACCACAGAAGACGAGCGAGGCGATAAGGATGCCCACGATCCCGAAGACCAACAAAGCGACCAGTGGGCTCTTGGTCTTGGGCGGGCGCAGCGTACGACCGGCTTCGAGGCGCCGGCGGGTACGTTCGTCTCGTTTTGCCGCATGCTCGTCAGCAACCTCCAGACGAGCCGATCTGCTCTCGGAAGTGCCATTGCCATTTTTCGAGGCGCGTGCGCTGTCAAAGGCACGGACCTTATCAGTTAGCGAGCCGGTCTTCTTGCGATCGCTTCTACGGTATTCGATATTATCAGCCATCGTCACTATCACATCCATCACTATCGAGATAGGCTTGGAGCAGGAGTGCTGCGGCAACCATATCGACGCTACCGCGGGCCTTCTTTTCAGGCGTTCCTGCCTGACGCATCGCTTGTTTTGCCTCTTTGGAGGAGAGGCGCTCGTCGATATAGTGGATCGGTATGCCATACGGCTCGATATGCGAGTCAGCAAACGATCGTACCCATTGTGCTTGGGGACCTTCGGTGCCTGCCATGGTCTTGGGCAGTCCGACCACGATATCTGAGACCTCATAGTCATCGATCATGCGTTTGAGCAGGCTTTGGTCAGCGCAGACCTTATCGGTCGTAACGACGATGAGCGGCGTGGCGATACGACCGGTCATATCACTGACGGCGATCCCCAATCGCTTCTGTCCTACATCGAATGCCATCGCCCGTCCCATCAGGAAAGCTTCACTCCTATCAGGTCTGCGGCGCGCGCAAGCGCTTGGTCAAGATCGGTGGCCAAATCGGCTCCACCTTGTGCCATCTTCGGTTTGCCGCCACCGCGACCACCCAGCACTGCAGCGATCTCTTTGACGATCGCACCGGCATCAAAACCACGCGATACCGCGGCATCATTTGCGGAGGCCAGATAGATCGCCTTACCCGTCTGATTATCGGCCCCGACCACCACGAGCGCGTCTCTTCCCTGGGCGCGGATCGCGTCCCAATAGGGCTTGAGATCGGCCGCTGCCAGATGATCGACATTCTCTATGACGACCCGGTAGCCGTCGACCTCATAGGTGACCGCGTCAAGCGATCTGCCCCCATCATCCGGTCGCGCGCTCAGCGCCTGTTTGAGGCGTGCCTCGGTCTCTCTGAGTTTGGTTGAGAGTGCGCTGACCCGCTCGGCCACCTCATGGGGGGCTGAGCGCAGGGTCGCCGCAGCTTGTTTGAGCTGCCGATCATGGGCGAGCAGATGCTCGTAGGCATCATTGCTGGTCACCGCCTCGATGCGGCGGATATTCGCGCCGACCGACTCTTCGTTGACGATCTTGAACAACCCGATCTCTGCGGTACGCCCGACATGGGTCCCACCACAGAGTTCTTTGGAGAATCCGTCTACATCGACCACGCGGACGAAATCACCGTATTTCTCACCGAAGAGCGCGATCACACCCTGCTCACGCGCGGTCTCCAATGAGGTCTCGAACGCGCGGACCGCAAGGTTGGCAAAGATCGTGTTGTTGACCAGGTGCTCGACCTCATCGATCTGCTCGGGGCTCAGCGCCTCGAAATGCGTGAAGTCGAAGCGAAGCCTGTCAGGCGCGACCAAAGAGCCTGCCTGCGAGACGTGGTTTCCCAGCACCTTGCGCAGAGCGGTGTGCAGCAGGTGGGTCGCGCTGTGGTTGCGCGCGATCCCTTGACGTCGCTCCGTATCGATAGCGACCTCGACCGCATCTCCCACACGCAGCGTCCCCGTATCAAGGGTCCCGCTGTGGAGATGCTGGACCGCCTCGTTAAGGCCCGTGCTCTCGACGCAGAACTGAGCGCCGTCAGCAGAGCGGATCTGGGCTCTGTCTCCTGATTGGCCCCCTTGCTCGGCATAGGCCGAGGTCTTATCGAGCAATACCTCGCCGGATTGACCCTCCTGCAGCGCATCGACGCGTGCTCCATCATGTATGATCGCGCGCACACGGGCCGGGGTCTCATCATAGGCATAACCCACAAACTCATCAGGTCCCTGCTCTGCGGCCAGATCGGTATAGATACTGCTATTATCCCACGAGGTTCCCTTGGCGCTTGCCCTCGCACGACTCTTCTGTTGTTCCATCGCTGCCTCAAACCCCGCCTCATCGACTAAGATCCCTCGCTCACCTGCCATCATGACGGTCAGATCATAGGGAAATCCATAGGTGTCATGGAGGACGAATGCAGCTTTACCCTCAAGGGTGTCGCCCTTTCCGAGTTTGCGCAGCGCCTCATCGATATAGGCAAGACCGGTGCGCAGCGTCGCGCTGAAGCGCTCCTCTTCTGCTGAGACGATACCGCTTATCAGGTCGCGGTGCTCGCTCAGTTCTGGATAGGCATCGGCCATGCTGGCGATGACCTTGTCGGTCATCTTGGTCATGAAGGGCTTTTCCACCCCGAGCAGGCGGGCACGCAGCACCGCTCCGCGCAACAGACGACGCAGGATGAACCCGCGTCCTTCGTTTGAGGGAATGACCCCATCAGCGATCAGGAACGCGACGGCACGGGCATGATCGGAGATGATGCGCAGCGCCACATCGGTGGGCTCATCCTCCCCGTAGGTCGTATTGGTGATCTCTTGCGCCATCGCCATGATGTCTTGCATGAGATCGATCTCGTAGTTGGAGTCCACACCCTGCATGATGGCGGCCATACGCTCGAGGCCCAGGCCGGTATCGACACTGAGCGCGGCAAGTGGATTGAGGTTTCCCTCCTCGTCGCGGTCATATTGCATGAACACCAGATTCCAGTACTCGACGAAACGATCGCAGTCGCATCCCACCTTGCAGTCAGGACCGCATGAGTACTGCTCACCGCGATCGTAGTACAGTTCGCTACACGGCCCGCACGGACCGGTATCTCCTGCTGCCCAGAAATTATCCTCCTCACCGAAGCGCAC
>WQXV01000072.1 GCA_009781565.1 Actinomycetes bacterium | reverse complement strand
GCGCTCAATGTGGTATATCACGCGGGTGATACCATCGAAGATATCGATGCTGATGTACACCTCTACCCGATATGGAGAGAGCTTGACAAGTATACGGTAACCTATTTCGGCACCGGCGCCGATGCGACGACCAACACACCTCCGGAAGATACCAGTGGTAATGCATCGATCGGCACCAACATCTATTACGCTGGTAGTACTCCGGTCGTCCTTACTCCCACCTCCGGTATTGGCAATCTTGCCAAGGCCAACTGGACCTTCCAAGGGTGGGATACCAAGACACCAGCGACCACCGTCGCCTATACCGCGGGACAGACATTGACCGCGATGACCGGTAACGTCACGCTCTATCCTGTCTGGAGTGAGAATCCTTATTACCCGATCATTTACAACAACACTGGTGCCGATGCAGCGACCAGTACCCCACCACTCGATGATCAAGGTAATGCTTCTCACATTGGACCGAATTACTATTACGGCGGAAGCCCCGTGACGGTAAAAGGGCCGGCCTATAACGGTGGCAATCTTGCCAAGGCCAACTGGACCTTCATCGGTTGGAACACCGAGCCAAATCAGACGACGGTGAACATTCCGATCGGAGGGACCTTTAACATCACCAGTGCGGTCCCCCTCTATCCTGTCTGGCAAGAGAATCCCATCTACACGGTGACCTATCACAATGATGGCTCTGATCTGACCCGAAACGTCATGCCAGCTGATACCAACGGTAATGCACAAGCGAACTCGAACCGCTACTATGTCAACAGTAATGTGACGGTACTCGCGGCAGATGAGGGTGGCGGTAACCTTGCCAAGACCAACTGGACCTTCATCGGGTGGAACACCGCGCCGAATCAGACGGTGGTAAGCCATGAGGTCGGTTCGGTCTTTGCCATCACCGGCAATGTGGACCTCTTCCCAGTCTGGGAGGAAAATCCCATCTACGCGGTGACCTATCATGGTGATGGTGCCGATGCGGCGACCAGTACCGCACCCGAAGATGTCAACGGTAACGCCCCGGCAGGGACCAACAACTACTACGTTGATAGTGCTGTTGAGATCTTGGGTCCGACCGACGGTGGCGGAGATCTCGCCAAAGCCAACTGGACCTTTATCGGTTGGGATACCTCCAGTGATGCTGAGACCGTGGTCTATGATCCCGGTGATACGCTCGAAATCGTTGGGGATCTCGATCTTTATGCGGTCTGGCAAGAGAATGCCATCCATAAGGTGATCTATCACAATGATGGAGCCGATCTTGTGACCAACATCGCGCCCGATGATAACAATGGTAACGCTCCGGCGGGGACCAACAACTACTACATCGGAACCGATGCGACCATCCTTGCTCCCAACGAGTGCGGTGGCAATCTGGCAAAGGCTGATTGGACCTTCCTGGGTTGGGATATCTCGGATGCAGCGACCGATCCCATCTATCCGCCGGGTGCGTCCTATACCGTCATTGACAATCTGGATCTCTATCCGGTATGGTCAGAGAACGACCAGTTCACGGTAGCGTACAACGCCAACGGAGGTGCCGATGCACCGCTCGACCCCAACAGCCCCTACTATGTCAATGCTGACGTAACCGTGCTGGGTGCTGGGACGATGAGCAGAGCAGGATATACCTTCACGGGTTGGAACACCGCAGCTGATGGAACCGGTACTGCCTATAAGGCGGGAGATACCTTCGTCATCACCGACAACGTGGTGCTCTATGCTCAGTGGACCGCTAATCCCACACCTCCGCCTCCCACGCCGAAGCCTACGCCGAAGCCGAACAGCCAACCGACGACTTCTGTGACGCCGAAGACCGGTGATAGCCTCGCGCTGCTTCCGATCGCTCTTGTCGCGATCCTCGGCTGTGCGGTGATCGCAGTAGCGACCACGCGCAGGCGCAGAGAGGACGAGGTGATCTAGAAGATCGATCAGATCGAAGCGTCAGGCGCGACGCAGCGATCAGTCTCATCCAAGACGACCCGGAATCATCTTGATCCCGGGTCGTCTTCTATGTGAAAGACCTGTCGGGTCGGTGATATATCAACGCGTGGGACCAGTGGGATATCAGCCCTTATATTCGATTGAGCCGGTGTTATAATTTTGGTGTAGAGCGGCCTGTGATGTCGCTGTACTAGTTGCTTTTGCAATCGATTCTTAAGGAGGTCGAGTATGAGCAAAGAGCTGACAATCGATCAAAAATCAATATGGGAGGACGCTCGCGCCATGTTAGCGAAGGCGGAGCGCGAAGGCATCGAGACAGTCTGGGATCGCGAGGAGAACCAAACCCCGCACTGCACGTTCTGTGAGACAGGCGTGTCATGTCGCAACTGTACGATGGGACCCTGCCGCATCAACCCCAATCCCAACTCGAAGATGAAACTGGGCGTGTGCGGAGCCAATGTCGACACCATCGTCGCGCGCAACTTCGCCCGTTTCGTCGCGGGAGGCTCGTCGAGCCATAGCGATCATGGTCGCGACCTGATCAATACACTTAACGCGATCGCAGACGGTGATGCTCCGGGATACAAGATCAAGGACGAGGCAAAGCTTCGTGCAGTCGCCGCCGAACTCGGTGTCCATGATGCCGAGCATGGTGAGCTGTTCAAAGTCGCCAAAGAGGTCGCTGACGTCTGCTACGAGCAGTTCGGTTCCAAGCTCGACCATCTCAAGTTCGCCGAGCGCGCGCCCAAGGCACGCCAGGAGTTGTGGGAGTCGCTCAAGATGATGCCGCGTGGCATCGATCGCGAGGTCGTCGAGATGATGCACCGCACCCATATGGGATGCGACAACGATCCGATCAGTCTGCTCATCCAGGCAGCGCGTACCGCACTTGCTGATGGATGGGGCGGCTCGATGATCGGTACCGAGCTCTCCGATGCGATCTTTGGGACCCCGAGTCCGAGGACCTCGGAGGTCGACCTTGCGGTGCTCAAAGCCGACTGTGTCAACATCATGGTCCATGGGCATAACCCGGTCGTCTCAGAGATGGTGCTGGCTGCTGCTCGTGAGCCCAAGATGATCGAGAAGGCCAAAGCGGTCGGAGCCACCGGAGGCATCAACGTCGTCGGTCTGTGCTGCACGGGCAACGAGCTGATGATGCGCCAAGGAATACCGATGGCGGGCAACCATCTGATGACCGAGCTCGCGCTGATCACCGGGGCGGTCGAGGCGATCGTGGTCGACTATCAGTGCATCATGCCATCGCTGACCCATATCGCCGCGTGCTATCAGACCCAGTTCATCTCCACCTCGGCCAAGGGACGTTTCCCCGGCGAGATCCACATGGAGGTCAACCCACAGAACGCACAAGAGATCTGCCACAAGATCGTCGAGATGGCGATAGAGGCATTCACGAAACGCGATCCCAATCGTGTCGAGATCCCCAGCGCACCTGTCTCGATCATGACCGGCTTTTCCAATGAGGCGATCCTCGGTGCCTTGGGAGGAACTCCCGAGCCCCTGCTTGACGCCATCAAAGCCGGCAAGATCAAAGGCGCGGTCGGAGTCGTGGGATGCAATAATCCGCGCATCCAGCACGACTCGCACACGGTCGCGATTCTCAAAGAGCTGATCGCCAAAGGCATGCTGGTCCTGGTCACTGGTTGTGTGACCAATGCAGCTGGAAAAGCAGGGCTGTTGGTCCCCGAGGCGGCGAAGATGGCTGCTCCGGGCTTGCGCGAGGTATGCGAGGCGCTCGGCATCCCACCGGTCCTGCATGTGGGAAGCTGCGTCGACAACTCACGTATCATGTCGCTGTGTGCCGCCCTGGCTAATGCGCTCGGCGTCGACATCTCCGATCTGCCGGTCGCCGCAAGTGCACCGGAGTGGTACTCGGAGAAGGCGGCAGCGATCGGTCTGTATGCGGTAGCCAGTGGTATCCCGGTACATCTGGGAGTGGTCCCGCACATCACCGGCAGTCCTGCCGTCGTCGAAGTGGCGACCAATGGACTCAACGATGTGGTCGGAGCGGCGTTCATCGTCGAGCCTGATCCTGTTGTGGCAGCCGAGAAGATCGAAGCGGTCATCGACGTGCGCCGCGCCAAACTAGGTATCTAGCATGGAACAGTCTGAGCGGAATCTGACCACCGCGCTCCGATGCTCGCGTAAAGCAAGTACGCGTCGCATCGTGGCGCGATGCTCAGCTCCTCGTCAGAATGCCCCACGATTCTAACGCGATGAAGCTTGCATTTGCCGGTAAAGGCGGTGTCGGGAAAACGACCATCGCAGCATGGATGGCCGACTACCTTGCGCGCGCCGGACACAATGTGTGGCTGGTCGATGCCGATACAGCACTATCACTGGGAGTTGCTTCCGGACTCGCTCCGGAGCAGCTCCCGGTTCCTTTGGTACAACGACGTGATCTGTTCGAGTCCTATGTAGGCTCAGGTATCATCAAACTCTCACCCGATGTCAGCGGTCTATCAGGATCGTTGGCAGTCGATCTGCCTGAATCGGAGGCACCCCTTCTTGAGGGAGTCAGCGAGCGCGGGAACAAGCGACTGCTGGTGATGGGGTCGATCTCCTCCGCCGGTGGTGGCTGCGCTTGTGAGGCCAATGCGCTGCTCAAAGCGATGCTTGCCCACCTGATCTATGATGAGGATGGCTATGTGCTCGTCGACCTCGAAGCCGGGGTCGAGCATCTCGGACGCGGTACGGTCGCCAACGTCGATCATCTCATCATCGTCAGTGAACCGTCGTTGCGCAGCCTTGAGACTGCCTCGACCATCGCAAAACTGGCAGATGAGTTGGGTCTGCATGACCAAACCTTGGTGATGAATCGCTTTGAAGATGACGAGATAACACTGCCCGATGGGCTCGATCTTCCTGCGAGCCGCTTCAGTGTCAAAGGGCTCTCAGGTTTGCATGAACGAATGCTCAGCGATGGATCGGTACTCGATCTACCTGAGCAAGACTATATAGATGAGCAACTGGCTCAACTGCTCGCCGAGATGGGAGAGGCAAAGCAATGAATGAAGAGCATTTCATCGACAAGGCCGATGACAAGATCGAACAGGCGCAGATCCATGACGTCAACGAAGGTGTTCAGCGTGCCGACGCAACCCTGGGTGAGCGGCTCAAGGCTCTCAACAGGACGCTCATCATCACCTTCTTCATCTGTGCCGCGCTCCTCGTGCTTTCCGACTACATCCCCGCA
The DNA here is from genome assembly GCA_009781565.1 of Actinomycetes bacterium. Classification (GTDB taxonomy): domain Bacteria; phylum Actinomycetota; class Coriobacteriia; order WRKU01; family WRKU01; genus WRDL01. Next base: position 860 of record WQXV01000072.1, on the reverse strand, counting down.
ACGATCGGTGAATTCTCGATGGGATGGATCAAAGTGACGCTGAACGCGGTCTTTTCAGCACTGCTCGGCGCGCTGCTGATCATGCTCATCTTGGATTTCCACGACATCAAGAGTCAGATCTCGTATTTGCAGGATTCCATCCAGACGCTTCTTCAGATCCACGAAGAGGACGAGGAAAAGAACAAACAGCTTATAGAGAACTGTGGACCTACCGAGTCAACGAAGTGACGATGCAACCAGCGGGGTGTCAGCGCAGTAACGGCGTTGGCAGAATGCTCTCAGCGCAGTGACTGCGCTATCTGATCAGCGCGATAACGCTGATAGCTAAACGACCTGAACGTATAAGATGAAGTGTCTCCGCGATCAAGGATCGCCTCCTTGAGTTGCGCGCGCAGCGCAGCATCGCCGGACTGGCCCTGTCCCAAGCGCTGATACATCTGGTAGAGAGAGGGGACCGTTGCATCGGAGAGGCCCATGAGTGTCTCAAGATCGAACGTAGCTTCTATGCCGCTGTCGATCTCGCGTTCGTACTTACTGATGTTATAGTTCGCTATCACGCCATCGACGTTCGCAAATGCCAACAACATGAACAGGACCACAAATCCAACGATGACGATCCGTGAAGCATTGAATCTCTTGAATTGTCGAAACACGATCACTGAAAAGATGAAGAACAGCAAGACCATGAACCAGCTCGTGTATGTTCGCAGCAGGGTCAACCCATACGCATCGATATACATGACCATCTTACTGAGCGCCGTTGCGATCAGGAGCAAGGTGAAGACCGAGATCACCACGGTCGCGATCCGCAACTCGCGAGGCTCGTCACCCAGATCTCGTTTCATCAATACATGCGCGAT
>WQXV01000071.1 GCA_009781565.1 Actinomycetes bacterium | reverse complement strand
TTTACGAAGTCGGCACCCAGAGTGTTGGCGGCACCTGCTGCACCAGCTATCAGATGGGCGTCCTTCTCATCGAGCACGGCTTTACCGCGTGGATAGATCCACAGCACGACGATCAGGCCGGCTTGATGGGCTTCGGCGATAAGCTCGCCAGCCTCAGCCAGCATCTGTGACTCGTATTCGGATCCCAGATAGATCGTGTAGCCGACTCCGACGACATTGACCCCGTTGTTAATCAGATCCATCACTGCTTGGAATGAATAGAGCTGCGGCGAATAAGGATCGTCCTGCTCCGTCTTGACCAGATGGGTCTTCGAGTTCATCTTGACCAGATAGTTGATGTCGGGATAGTCGTTGGCATAGTGTGCGATCAGACCACGTTGGCCCGCTAACACGCCACAAATACCCTTGTCACCGATCTCGAAGAGGTGCTGCGGATCGGCATCGGCGATGTCGATTCCCTCACCATAGAAATCATCGTTAAGATGCTCCATCTTCTGATCGCAGGCATACAGCATCAGCCTACCGGTATTTTGTGTTGCTTTGAGATAGTTGTCGATGTAGGTCTCGCGCGCAAGGGCGGGCACATCGGCGGGAACTTTAACGTCATCACGAGTAATCTGTGGCATAGTGACTCCTTTTCCTCAACGTTGCCCTACATCACGATTCTACCATTGTTATACTTATGACTATGAGTGAACACAAACACCATGAACACATCCCCGCGCATGCCGCCTGGCAACTGATGTCGCCCCATACCTGGGTGGCTGCCGTCGCACCAGTGGCCTTGGGTGTGGCACTGGTCTTTGGGCTTGATGGGTTCACATCGGCCCGCTCATTGGCCCATATCATCATCACCATCATCCTCATGCTGATCACTTCGATCGCGCTCCAGTCGGCGGTCAATACGTTCAATGACTATTCAGATTTCGTCAAAGGGACTGACACGGCAGAAAACGTCATAGACGAAACTGATTCAGCGATCATCTACAACCATCTCGATCCCCATCGTGTCCTGCACTTCGGGATCACCCTTCTTGCGATTGCGCTCAAAGCGGGGGTCTCACTGGTCCTGATGTCGACTTGGCATCTATTGGTGCTGGGCTTTTTGGCAGCTGCGGTAGTCATGCTCTATTCATTCGGTCCCAAGCCGATCTCGTACCTACCACTGGGAGAGCTCGTCAGCGGAGCGGTGATGGGAGGCATCATCACTATGGGGACCTATTTGGCGCTGACCAAACAGTTCGATCCTCTGATCTTTGTCTATGCGATTCCCGTCATCATCGGTATCGGTGTCATCATGCAGATCAACAACACCTGCGATATCGATAAGGATATCGAAGCCGGTCGCAAGACCCTGCCCATCCTGTTAGGCAAGAAGAGAAGTATCCAGATGATCGTATGGCTCTCGATCCTGGCCATCGTGATCATTGCCGCCGTCGGTGTCTTGCGCTTTCCCGTGGGTTTGCTCGCCATCTTCGTCTTCGCCTTTCCGCTCTACCGTAATCTGCGCACACTTGAGAACGATCCCTACGACCTCGAATCGCGCAGTCATATCATGAAGACCGGGGTCAAGCAGGTCGCGCTGACCACCGCCTACTATGTAAGCGTGATCGTGATCGGCACAGCACTCGCCTCTTGGGGAGCCAACATCAATGCCTTTGGATAACACCCTCACCGCAAAGAATGCGACACCTGCTCAAAAAGAGGAGCACGTGCACGAGGTGTTCGAGTCGATCAGCGAAGACTACGACCGCATGAACGACGTGATCAGTTTCGGGATGCATCGATTCTGGAAGCGTGCCCTGATTGCCGATATCACCTCGCACAACTGCCAACGGATCCTCGATGTTGCCAGTGGTACCGGAGATATTGCGACTTGGATCGCACGCGAGAACCCTCAGGCTGATATCATCGCCAGTGATTTCAGCGCGCAAATGCTCAAAGTCGCACAACGCCGCATCGACCAAGAGGGACTCACCAATGTGGAGGTCAGCCTACAGAACGCGATGGACATGAGCTTTGCCGATGATACCTTCGATGCCAGTGTGGTCTCATTCGGCCTGCGCAACATGCCCAGTTACGAGCAGGTCTTGCGTGAGATGACCCGTGTGGTCAGACCAGGTGGGTATGTCTATTGTTTGGACTCATCGTTTCCGACCAATCGTGTGATCCGGCCGTTCTTCAAGCTCTACTTCAAATACCTCATGCCCCTGATGGGACGTCTCTTCGTCGATGCACGGGCTGAGTATACCTGGCTCTATGACTCGACCGAGGCGTTCTTGACCAAAAAGGAGTTGGCCGATCTGATGCGATCGGTCGGACTCGTCGACATCTCGATCAGGAGCCACCTGTTCGGCTCAGCAGCGCGTCATCGCGGTAGAAAGCCGGCAGAGTAGTGTAGCGAGTAGGGATGAAAGCGGAGGAAGACGATCCTTCGGCGAACGCTCCCCTGGGTCGCGCCCGTTGCAGGACACGAATTCACTCTACGGCAAGAAAGAATCAGATTGTCTCCGAAGCCCCTGACGGAGCTTTCGTCCCTACTCGTATTAGAAGACCAGGTTGCTAAACGGAATGCTCTCTTTGAGGTAGCCTTTGCTGACCATCCAGTCCACGATCTCCTCGAACTGCCCTTGGGGCGGTGTGCCTGACTTGGGATAGGTACGGAAGTGATAGTTGGCCTGTAGAGGTTCGGGAAGGTTCGCCTTCTCGACCAGAAGCTCGAGATAGACTGTAGGATCGGCATTGATACTCTCGACCCCTCGGTCCCACTGCTCAAGCATGGCGACAACGGTCTCGCGCGCGCCTGCCTGGCTGAGGAATCCATCGCGAAATACCAGGACCGTCGAACTATAGCCGGCTGCTTGATCCTGATCAAGGATCGGTATCGCACCTTGCTGAGTGGCCAGTTGGAACAGGGTCCAGGGAAGTGCTGCCGCTTTGATCTGGTCACTCATAAGCATCTCAAGGCGGACCGGAAGTTTTTCAATACTCTCGAAGACGATCTGGTCCTCGCTGAGGCCTGCATCGGTAAGCGCACGATCGACGATGAATTCGAGAATCGTGGGCGAAGAGCAACCGATGGGGACACCAGCAAGCTCTGAGAGCTCGGTGATGCCTGAGCCGGGACTGGCAAGAATACCTGCAGGCGCCGACTGCATTAGCGTGACCGAGCGTGCACCCTCAGCTGCACTCAGTTGGGTTGCGACGACCATATCGGTCATGAGTCCGTCAATCTCACCGGCGGTCATGGCTGCGCGTGACTCCATGGGGGATTGGAAGGTGATGATCTCGACATCGAGACCGGCATCGGCTAGATAGCCATCATGGTCGGCGACCCAGAGCGGAAGAAGATCATCGGTTGCCAGCATGCCCACCTTGACCGGTAGGTACTCGGTGGTATTAGAGTCGGTCGAAGTCTCAGTCGTGTTGGTCTGCGTGCTCACATCATCTGAACCGCACCCGATTATACCCAGTACGAGCACCGCCACCACCAACGACAATCCTGCCAGCTTCATCACATGTTTCATACTCTTGCTCCATTCGTTTTCGCTCCGAGATCTGCCCGTCTTCATGCTGAGACAGCCTCACAATGGTTCTTTGCAAGGTATGAGCATAGCGGAATCTGACTGTTTAGTCAAAAATTCTAAAACTATTTGTCTTGCAGTGCGTTGCCCAACTTAGGCGGTGGTGGCGAAATAGCCTTCCATGTTGCGCTTCCATGTATCGGGAGAGCTGTGGATCACCCGCCCCAAAAAGCCCTCACGCACCTGTGCAAGTGCCGATGAGCGCTTGACCGCCATCGCGTATCTACGGTTCTCGGGAAGCTTGAGCTTCTCTTCATCCATACTGATGACGTCACGTGCATAGTCGACCGCTTCCATAGCGCGATTGATCCTTGGAATGAAACTGTCGGCTCCCCCATCGCAACGATAGACGAATGTCGCCGCACTTTCGTTTTCAGGCACCGCGAACTCGACCGCGCACTTCGAACGATCGGACGAAGGTGCGACCGCATAGAAGAGATAGGGGGAACCAGAATCGGTATCTTGTTCCTGCCCCATCTCGGCTGGCACAACATCGGTGAGCATCTGGGTGATATTGGGCAGATCGATCGGGAGGCCCTCAAGGCCCGGTACAGCCCCACCCTCTTCCTTATCGGAAGCATCACCGGTCCAGATAAATCCCAGATGCATGTCGGCTGGATCGCTCAGCGTCTTGAGCTGCTCGTAGTACTCACCCGAGCGGCTTTTACCGATCGCGGCTTCGGCGACCTCGACAAAGGACGGTGCGACTTCGAGCAGCGCTTTACGCGACGCTGCAGCGCCACCGGGCATGAGCTTTGCGATCTGGGCAGCCTGACCCGTTGAGATGGTTGGGTCGATCTCTTGGACCATCGCCTGGGTCTCCTCCCGCAGCGCCTTGGTGCGAGCGATGACTGTTCTCTCGAACGGATCGGTCTCATACCCTAGTTTAGAAAACGTATACTCGTCGTCATCGACCCGATGGGTCAAAGCGAAATCCCCCTTGTCAAGACCGGTCAGGAAGTGCAGCGGTACGCGCCGAGCCGCCAGATTGGTGGGTAGCACGCAGACGCAGTTCTCGTAGACATGGATCGGTGCCTGTCCGTTTGCAGAGACCCCCGCCTCGCGGTAGGCATATCCTCCCTCGCTGGTGATCAGCGGTTTGCCATGGGTGAACAACGAATCGAGCACCGCCTTATTGTAGGCGCCATGCAGCTCGTCGAAGAACGGTTGCCCCCAACTCCCCAGCTGCGAGAAGACGAGACGGTCGGTATCGGTCACGATCACCACTTGATGGTCTTCAAAAGATAACTCGTTGATATCTGCGAAGGGGATCTCAGCGGTATCGAGGAGCGTCGAGACGACTATCCCCTCCTTAGTCAGTTTCGTCGTCGCATCACCGGACAGGGCTGTTGAGGCGAGCTTCGCTTGATACTCAAGCCCATCTACAAGAGGAGTAGTATCCATGGTATCTACCTTTCGATAACACGTTCCCGTTATGATCTGCCGAAAAGACTACAGCGCGGTACCGCACCCTCCACAGAACTTGGTCCCAGGAGCGTTTTCCATGCCACAGGCTGAGCACGCACCACCAACAGGTGCCGCCATGCTGTTACCGCAGTTGTTGCAGAAGCTGACCCCTTGGGCGTTCTTGGCCCCGCACTTCGAGCAGGTGTTGAGTTCCAGTGATGATCCACAGTTGTTGCAGAACTTACCGGTACCGGCAGGCTTACCGCAGCTGGGGCAGATCGTCGTTTTGGATTCGAGCTCACCTTGCCATACGGTCGCATTATCAGCTTTCTCGCGGATGTTGCGCTGCATTGCATCTGCACGGGCTTTTGCAACCTCGATTTCTTGACGCGGCGCGCAGCTAATGCACATACCCTCGTCCTCGTTCCAGTCAGCATCGCACACATAGGTCTGACAGGCTGGACAGCGATGGAAGTGACCCTTCGCTTCGTTGATCGCCATCTCAAAAGCCCGCTCATGTTCCTTTTGCCACTCGGGGCTGGCGTTGGAGAACTTCTCACTTAAGATATCGCCCCCACGCTCAGCTGCCCAACCGGCATTTCCGAGCCGGCCACCAGCAAAGCTTCCCAGCATGCCGACACCTTGCGAGAGGGCGCGCAGACCTTTACCCTTCTTGTAGGTCTCGCTCTCGATGAAGCTGGATTTGAATCCGTCACTGCACCTGTCACAGTAGAACGTGAACTGGAATCCCGCCTCGGTCGAGTTGTCCTCATAGTTGCGGGTGAATGATTGCATGGTCATGATCGTCTCCTCCTATTTCGTCTTGAGCTTTTTGCCGCACTAACTGCATTTGGTCAATGCAAAGAATTGGTTCTTGCCACAACGGGGATTGGGTCATACGACGACCAGTGAGCCGTTGCAGTGTTGACAGTGAGCCTTGCTCACAAAGGTCTCCTGCCCACAGGAGGGACAGGCGATACGCAGTGGTTTACCGCAACCCGCGCAGATGCTCTCGTACTCGGTGACCTCCCGCTTGCAGTAGGGA
>WQXV01000070.1 GCA_009781565.1 Actinomycetes bacterium | reverse complement strand
TTCTATCAGTAGTATGCTTCAACCAGCGATTCGAGATAATCGATATCAAGCAGCTCGAGCGGCTCAAGTGTTCTGCCGAACACCTTTGACCCTAAAGCCTTGAAACGGTCTTTGTCTCCCGTGGTGAAGAACTCATAGGTCGCCACGTTGCCGACTGACGCGAGATGTCCCCGTCGCTCAAGCGTAGACAATACATCATGAGCGGTCTCTTCTGCGCTCGAAACCAAAACGACCTCCTCGCCCATGATCGCCGCGATAGGATCGTGCAAGAGCGGATAGTGGGTACAGCCCAGGACCACACAGTCGACCTCGTCGTCGCGCAGCTGGTCGAGATAGGTGCTCGCAATCTCTCTGAATTGCGGAGGCACGCTCAAGCCACTGAATCTGTCCTGAGAATGCTCATCGAATGCAAGACCGTCTTCGACCATATCGACGAATTCGGGAGTGGCGATCGAGTGTATCTCGCAACCGGCATCCAGCGCACTGACGGCATGTGCATACACGCCGCTCTCGATCGTACCGACGGTACCGATGACGCCCACTTTGCGGTTGCGTGTAGCGCGGACCGCAGCGCGCGCACCGGGCTCGATCACGCCGATGATCGGTATATCGAACTCTTTTTGGGCAAGCTCGATCGCTGCCGCTGTAGCGGTATTGCACGCGATGACGATGAGCTTGACTCCCCGCTGCTGCAAAAAGGTGCAGATCTCGCGCACATACTGCTGTATATCTGCCAGATCTTGCGGGCCATAAGGGCAGCGCGTGGTATCTCCCACATAGATGAATGATTCGTCAGGGAGCGCTTCGGCTATCTGGCGCGCGACGGTCAGTCCACCAAGACCAGAATCGAATATACCGAGAGGGGCGTTGTTACTCACAGCGTTCCAAACTAGCACAAAGCTATCTGATGACACGCATCCAGCTCGTGTTCCAGTTGGCGTAAGGTATCCATACCACCATCATCGCAGACGACCATGTTAGGACGACGTGCCAAGATCGCGATCTGGCGCGTCAGCTCTCCGGAGAGCCTTCCCTCCTCCAATGTCTCGGTCATCACGCCTCCGAAGAACTCGAGTTTCGCCGTGCCTGCCTTTCCCACGAGCGTACTCATACGCGCATAGGGCACACTGGCACCATGGACCGCATCGAAACCCGCCTGTTTTATGGCAGGATAGATCGATGAGATATCACCATCGCTATGGAAGCACCAGCTGACATTGAACTCGTCGCGTGAGAACGGCAGATCATTGTGGATCGTCGATATCATCTTGCCATAGACCATCATGAGCGCGTCGCGAACGATATCTTCTGCCACGATCCAGCCGATAGATGAGCACACATCATCAGCGATGCAGAGGTAGGCAGGGGTTTTATCACGTCTACCCATGCCACCGATCGAGTTGAATGTCTCACGCATCTGATCCATCATCGTTCTGCCATAGGGATCGATCAGCTTCATGAAATCATGCGGGAACTGGGCAAGACGCATCGCCTCGTTCCATCCGATCTCATCGGCTAGTCGTGACCACAGACCATCGATCTTGGTCAGGGTCAGCATATCGCCCAAAGGTGTTACGTTCGTCTCGATCTCGTTCTTATCAGCTATTTCGCGAGCTGCCCACGATAGCGCAAAACGCATAGCTACCAGATCTTCTTGATCTTCTCGCCGACCTGTGCGATCGCCTCAGGATCGCCCATGAGGTACTGACGGCCCAGTTCAAGATCCTCGTAGGCCTTTGCTTTCATTTTGGGGAACTGCGGGTCGAGATCGACGAGCGCGTCAAGCACGATCTGCGAGATGACCGCACGGGTAAACGATTTGTTATCTGCCGGTACGATGAACCACGGGGCGATCTCGGTCGCCGTCGCATCTATCGCGCTTTGATATGCATGCTGGTAATCATCCCAGAACTCGCGCTCGATGATGTCGCCGATCGCGAACTTCCAATTCTTCGTCGGGTCATAGACACGACTGAGAAATCGCTTGGCTTGCTCCTCTTTTGAGATGTTGAGCATGACTTTAACCACCACGATGGCGTTCTCCCACAGATAACGCTCGTAGTTTACGATCTGCTGATAGCGCTGCTCGACGACATCAGGGCCCTTTGCGCGATCGAGGATGTTGAGATTCTCATAGAGTTTATGGACAGCCACGATGAGCACATCCTCGTAGTATGAGCGGTTGAACACCGTGATATCACCGCGCTGAGGAACATGACGGTGGAGTCGCCATAGATAGTCATGGGAAAGCTCTTGCGCGGTCGGGGATTTGAAGCTGAAGACATGGACACCGTATTGATTCATGCCGGCAAATACCGCACGGATCGAGCCATCCTTACCACTGGCATCCATGCCTTGGATGATGACCAGCAGCCCTGCCCTGCCGTCAGCGGCGAATCGTGCCTGTAAAAGATCGAGCTCTTCGGTGTTATGCGCGAGAAAGGCAAGTTCGGCCTTCCTGTTCTTGAAGGTATCATCACGACCGGTCGCATAATCCGCAAGGACGAACGGCTTACTACCATCGACTCTATAGCGACTGATATCCATAACGATCCTCGTCTCATTCATGCGGATACTGCCCTCATAATTGTATCGCATAATAGAGAACGAACACCGTGAGCCGGGGTTCACGGTGTTCGCTTTGAGCACCTGGTGGAGGTGGTGGGAATCGCAATCCCGCCTTCAGCGATATTGAGACCTCGCTATGCTCGGACCACATGCTCCCATAAGTCGCATGTGGGTCTCCGACCGAATTCTCCCCTAGGTCGAATCCGTCTCTCGGGTTCGATCCCCCCCCCAGAGGGCACAGCAATAATTGATTCTGGTGGAGGTGGTGGGAATCGAACCCACGTCCATGAAGCACTCTCGATCGGTTTCTCCAAGCTCAGTCATTTGCGTGTTCTCGAGAGGTGCCTAAGACAAATGACAAACCGGGCGCCTCTCATGGCTGTTCGATCTTAGCTATTACTTATACAGCCCACAAGTAATAGAGCAGCTCCCTTTGTGTCGTCGCATTGGCGTCGGGAGCTAACCCCAACTTGACGACGCAGCAACTAGGCTGCGTAGGCGTAATCAGTTTCGCCGTTTAAAAAAGGTTTACCCCTGTTTTACCAGGCGAGGAGACCTGGGCTTGCTTATCCGATCTCGAGCATCACCATGTCGAAACCACGTCACCCCCACTGACGACCTGATTATCACGCACATTCGTCAAGGGGTCCGCGCAACACCTTGCGCGAATAGCCATTCTAGCATGCGCCACAAGCCTGTGACAACTCGCAAGAGAGCTCTGACGGGGATCATGCAAGTGACTAGGGATGCCGCAGTTCGCGCAGGACCACACGCTGACGATGGGCCAGATAATCACTGAACAAGATGAGGAGCCCGGCTAGAACGATCAGGGTGATCAGCAGGATCGCGCACATCATCCAAAACTGCTCGGGAAAGATCTGGATCAGGAAGGAATCTGATGCAAATTGCCAATTTCCCTGGGGAAAGAACAGCTTGTGAAAGGAGGTGAAGAGCGAATCGAAGGTGGCCAGAATGAACAGGCTGACGAAGATGGGGACGATCAGACACAGACCTGCGGTGATACGCAGCGCAAGCCGCAGCCACTCCCACCACATCTTTTGATAGGTCTCTATCAGTATCGAGACGACCAGGAGCGCGCATATCGCTCCGAGGACCCAGGTGTGTTGAAACACGGCATGCACATCCTCGAGATGCCTGATCGAGAGTGCCCCGCTCTTGATGTCCTCACGGTAGAAAGCTGTCATCGCTTCTTCCCTGCTCCCCGAACGGACGAAGCGGGTCGTAAGATCTGCCGCATCAAGACGTTGTTGTCGCGAAAGGTTCGAGTCGCCCTGTGTTGCCATGATCATCGCGCGTACCGCCAACGGTGACGAAAGGATATAGATAGCTGAGAAGATAACAAAGGCGAAGAACAGCAAAGCACTGAGAATTGCGGTTATGGTCGAGAGGGTTCGCGCCATGTGCCATCCTCGCTTTCGATCCAAGTGTTTACTCGTAGGTACTCTATGCAGTGATCACGCATTGCATCCTCACCCAGCAGATACTCGACCAAACTGTCCGGTCTCAGAGTTCCCGCAGGTGTTGCGCGAATACTAAATTCGAGCACCGTCTTACCTTCTTGTGTCGAGACGTCGATGCCGCGGGGAAGTGAGAGTGCGGTCTCATACGTTTTCGGCTTTTCTTTCTGTACCACCTCAATCATAGCAGGCAGATCCGTATCGATATCTATGATTCCGTCAATGGTGAGCTGATAGGTCAAGATGTTGACTGCTGCACTCAGTGATGGTTCGCGAGCGGACACATAGCCGCAGCTCAAAATGGGAAGGACTCCGGTCGATGCCTCTTGGAGACGTGTGAGTGCCTCGGCAGGCGCGACGAACTCGTTCAAGATGACATCGAAGTGCTCGCTTACCGATGCGGTACCCACGCTGAGCGCCGGTCCGAACGAGAGTTTCATATGAGGACTGAAGCCCTCCGATATCGCATAGGGAAGCGCGGCGCGCCGTATGACCCGCTCAAGCGCACGAATGACCTCGAGATGCGAGAGGTAGGCTCCTCTATCCTGTTTGGCGTATTCGACACGCAGCCTGTAGGTCACCGGCATGCCCATCTTCACCCTCGATCCGCCTTGATATCGATGGTGGTCCCCAGATTCTGGCAGACCCCACAGGTGGTGCAGGACTTGAAGGTGCAGTCCAAGGTCAGCTTCGCCTTCTGCGCATTCTGCGCTTCTTGCATGAGGTATTCAGTGCTGACTCCGGTGCTGATATGGTCCCAAGCAAGAGGCTCACCGGGTTTTCGCGGCTCAGCATTGTGGTCGGGATCAAATCCGGTTGCTTCGAATGCTTGTTGCCACAAAGCGTAGTCGAACTGCTCGGCGTACGCTTCGAATCGGGCTCCCGCTCTCCACGCAGCTTCGATGACCGGAGCCAAGGTGGCATCTCCCCTCGCGATCAAGCCCTCGATGTGCGAGGTATGCGCATCATGATAGGAAAGCTGCACCCCTTTGCGCGGTAGCGCTGCTTTGAGCATATCTTGTTTGCGCTCGATCTCAGCGACGCTGTCTTGCTGCGCCCACTGAAAGGGAGTGTGGGCTTTGGGGACGAAGGATGAGACGCTCAATGCCACCTTGACCGCGCCCCGTTTCTTGGGCTCCACACTGTCATGTGCCACCTCACTGACCTTTTGTACCAGCTGAGCGATCCCGACAATGTCCTCGTCGGTCTCGTGAGGCAGTCCGATCATAAAGTAGAGCTTGACGCGAAGATAACCGACCTCGAAAGCGCTGCGGACCATATCGAGAACCTGCTCCTCCGTCACATTCTTGTTGATGATATCGCGCATTCGTTGGGTACCTGCTTCCGGTGCGAGCGTCAGAGCGGGGCGTTTCGAGCCTGAGGTCAGTACATTCATCAGATCGATACTGAACGAATCGACCCGCAGACTGGGCAACGAGACACTGACGCCCTTTGGGGCAAGCGCCGCATTGAGCCTGCGAACGATCTCGGTTATCTGGCTGTGATCGGTACTGGAAAGGGAGGTCAGCGAGACCTCGTCGTAGCCGGTACGCTCCACTCCTTTGAGTGCAGCACGGATGATGGTATCGGCGCTGCGTTCACGGGCTGGTCGATATGTCATGCCCGCTTGGCAGAAGCGACATCCGCGATTGCACCCTCTCAAGATCTCGATCGAACAGCGATCGTGGACGACATCGACGAACGGTACGATGCGATCGTTCGGCCCCGCGATCGTGGCAAAATCACGCGCGATACGCTTCTTGATCGGATCGGCGCTACTTTTATCGTAGAGGCTCGGCACATAGATACCTTCGAGAGCGCTCAGTGCAGCAAGCTGCTGCTCGCGGGCGAAGCCTTTCGCCTTCGTCTGGCGAACCACCTCGACGATCTCGATGATGGCGTTCTCGCCTTCTCCAATAAAGAATGCATCGAAGAAAGGTGCCAGTGGCTCGGGGTTGAACGCACACGGGCCTCCCCCGATGACCAGCGGATCGGACACAGTGCGCCGATCGGCATGGAGGGGGATGCCGGCAAGATCGAGTACCTCGAGTACCGAGGTCGCCGCCATCTCGTTAGGT
>WQXV01000069.1 GCA_009781565.1 Actinomycetes bacterium | reverse complement strand
TCTTCTCGATCTGTTCTCGGCAGATGGTAACTACTACGGCATCACCTGGAACAACGACACGCGGTTCTATATGTATAACTCCGCGATGCTCGATGATCTGGGTGTCGAGGCCGCGCCTAAGACATGGGCCGAGGTCTCAGAGCTGGCAAAGACACGCGGCGACATCGCCTATCTGGATACCTACAAGCAAGAGCAGATGGGTACCAACCAGCTGATGTTCGTCGTCTACAGCTTCGGCGGAGAGTTCGTCGATGCGGATGGTAACCCGGTCATCGGGACCGATCCCGGTGCTCTGGAAGCCTACACCTGGTTGGCAGAGGCCTATGAGGACAAGGTATTCGGTCCCTCATCTCTGACCATTGACTATGAAGAGGTCGCCCAATCGTTCTTCATCGGCGACTTCCCGCTGTTCTTGCAAGCATGGCCTGGTGTCTATGCGGACAGCAACAACGCGGACATGTCCAAGATCGTCGGAGATATCGCGGTCGCTCCCTACTCGGTCTCAAAGACCGGTGCCGAGCAAGTCGTCTTGACCCTTCCTGAGGCGATGGCGATCACCACCACCTCGCAGAACAAGGACGCGGCGTGGAAGTATATCGAGTACATGTCGAGCAAAGAGTTCGATAAAGAGCGCTCGCTCGAGATCGGCTCGCTGCCCATCTGGTCCGATCTGTACAATGACGATGAGCTTCTTGCGCTCTATCCGTATTGGGAGCAGTTCGGTCTGCAGGCCGCCAACTCACGTGGCTATCCGGTCATCGTGTGGGTCGATGATTTTGCTGACATCGTCGCGAAGGTCTCACAAAAGATCTTGGCTGGCAACATCGGTGTCCAAGAAGGACTCGATGAGATGCAAACACTCATGGAGGAAGCGAAAGCAGCTTCAGAGTTATAACGAGGAGCTGTTTGGAACAGCCCTCGACGTACGGCGCGCGATGCGCGCGCACATGAGTTAATGCGAGAGTGAAAGGTCGTCTCCGGCAAGGTGACTTGTCGGAGATGACCATCACCTCGCGCGAAGTCATTCCATGAGCTTCGATCAGATTTGAACAGAAAGAACACGGAACAGAGAACTATGGCAAAGGCGTCGAAAAAGGAAGAGAGGAAACGAGCGATACCATCCGCCGATCCATCAGAGAAGCGGACGTTCTTCGATCGGTTCCTCCCGCAGTTCCTGATCGCGCCCTCAACGCTGACGATCTTCGGGGTCTTGCTCTTCCCGATACTGTTCGCCTTATGGATGAGCCTGAACCGTATCACCTTCCAAGGTGCCGATACGATCTATAACTTCATCGGTCTGCAGAACTACACCGCGCTGTTCACCTCGGACCCGTGGTTCACCCAATCGATCCTGACCACGTTGCTGTTCGTGGTGCTCACGGTCACCGCCGAGATCATGATCGGGGTCGGGGTCGCTCTCGTACTCAACAAACAATTTATCGGCAGAGGGTTCGTGCGCGGACTTATCATTTTGCCGTGGGCGATGCCCACGATCGTGAACGCGGTCATGTGGAAGTGGATCTTCAACGCGCAGTATGGCGCGGCCAACGGCTTGCTCATGAATCTGGGTCTCATCACCGAGAACATCAACTGGCTTGCCACTCCGCGGATGGCGTTCATCTCGATACTTATCGCCAATATCTGGAAAGAGACACCCTACGTCGTCTTGTTGACCATTGCGGCGCTCTCGACGATACCTGATGACATCTATGAGGCGGCAAGCATCGACGGAGCGGGAGGCTGGAAGGCCTTCTGGTCGATCACGCTGCCCATGATCCGTCCGGTCATTCTCATTTTGGCAATTACGAAGACGATCTGGGCGTTCCAGACCTTCGACCTGGTCGCAATCATGACCAGTGGGGGACCGGAGAACGCCACGAATCTTCTCTCATACTATATCCACCGGGTCGCGTTCAAGATGAACCGCTTCGGCTCGGCGGCGGCGATGAGCTACTCGCTCTCGATCGTCTGCTTTGCGCTGACGTTTCTCTACATCAGAATATTTATGGATGACGGTGAAGGCGAGTCCAAGAAGAAACGGAGATTCCTCAACTTGAAGCGCGAGCAACTTATGGCTGGAGGTGAGCTCGAATAATGAGTATACAGACCAAACGGATACTCGGTCGTATCGTGCTTTACCTATTGGTGCTGGTCATCATCGTGGTCACCGTCGCGCCGTTTCTGTGGCTGGTGATCTCGAGCGTCTCGACCAAGATCGAGCTACTCGATCGCAAGATCTTCCTCATCCCTGAGACCTTCACGCTCTCGAACTATGAAGCGCTCATCTCACGTGACTTCATACCGGCGGCGGTCAACAGCATCGTGGTCACGACCTCGGTCGTGGCGATCTCGCTGGTGCTAGGCGTGCTTGCAGCGTATGCCTACTCACGCTTCAAATTCTGGGGTCGAGGTCCACTGCTCAACCTCTCTTTGTTCACTCAGATGATCCCGCCGATCGCGCTGATCATCCCGATGTATATCATCTTCAAACGACTCGACCTGATCAATCAGCGCGGTACTCTGATCGTCATCTATCTCTCGTTGGTGCTGCCGTATCTGATCTGGATCATGAAGAGCTATATCGATGTGACGCCCAAAGACCTTGAAGAGGCGGCGATGATCGACGGATGCTCGAAGCTGCGCTCTTTCTACCATGTGGTGCTCCCGGTCATCAAGACCGGTCTTGCCGCGACCGTCATCTTCGCCTTCATCATCACCTGGAACGAGTTCTTCTACGCATTCTCTTTGACCAAGACACTCGATGCCAAGACGCTGCCCGTGCTGATCTATGACTTCAACTCGAAGTTCGGTGCCAACTATGTGATGTCAGCGACCGCAGGGGTGGTAGCCAGTCTGCCTCCTGTCCTGGTCGCGCTGTTCTTTCAAAAATACATCATCTCAGGCCTGTCAGCTGGCGCAATCAAAGAGTAGGCGCGCGCTATGACGTCGTGCGACCCACATCCCCTCACCACCCTCCTGGCAAAGCGCAAGGATGACGCTGAGATCGGTATCTATTCTGCCTGCACCGCCCATCCGCTGGTACTCGAAGCGGTGATCGAGGCAGCCCAGGAGTCCGACACCATCGCGTTGATCGAGGCGACGGCCAACCAAGTCGATCAGTTCGGTGGTTATACCGGTATGGTGCCCCAAGATTTTGCGGAGCTGGTACGTGGTATTGCCCAAGAGATCGGCCTACCTGCAGAACGTCTCATCTTGGGAGGCGATCATCTGGGTCCCCTCGTGTGGCATGATAAGCCCGAAGCCGAGGCAATGGAGCTTGCCGAGCAGCTGGTGCGCGCCTATGTAGAGGCTGGCTACACGAAGATCCATATCGATACCACCATGCGTCTGGCTGATGATGACACGGCACTACCTCTTGATGATGAGACGATCGCGCGACGAGCCGCTCGTCTGGTCACTACGTGTGAGGATGCCTATGCGGGGGTGCTCGCCAAAGCGCGCGCTGACAAACTGATCCCCCTACCGGTCGCCCCTGTCTATGTGATCGGTAGTGAAGTGCCGATCCCGGGTGGGGCTGAGCACAATGAGGAAGAAATACAGATCACGACCGGCGATCAGTTTGTGCAGACCTACGAGACCTTCACCAACGAGTTCAAGGCTCAAGGTCTGGACGATGCGCTCTCACGTATCGTCGGAGTGGTGGTGCAACCCGGCGTCGAGTTCTCCGATGCGTCGGTCAGTGACTATGATCATGAGAAGGCCGCAGAGCTCTGCGCGCAGCTCGATCGGTATCCCTCTGTCGTCTTCGAGGGACACTCGACCGACTATCAGGATCGCGAATCACTCAAAGAGATGGTCGAAGATGGTATCGCGCTGCTCAAGGTCGGCCCGGCGTTGACCTTCGCGTTGCGCGAGACCCTGTTCGCGCTCAGCGATATCGAGGAGGACCCGCTCCTAGACAACCCCAATGGTCAGGGTTCGCTCTCTCATTTCAAAGAGGTGCTCGTCGATGCGATGAAGGACGATCCCACCTACTGGCAGCATCACTATCACAGCAAAGGTAAAAAGAAACTGGACCACCAGCTCAAATACAGCCTCTCAGATCGATGCCGCTACTATCTGAGCTATCCCCAGGTCAAAGACAGCATCGATACGTTGATGAACAATATCGACACACTCGACATCCCTGCCTCGATCTGGAAGAGCCATCTACCTCAGCAGTATCACAAGGTCAGAGATGGTGAGCTCGCGCTTGAGGCGCGCGCCCTGGTAAAAGATCACATCAAGGACCGCATCGCCGACTATCTCTATGCGACCGGAGTTCTGGACGAATAGATCGAGTGTGCTGGAGGCACACCTGCTTATCAGAATCGTCGATCGGAATCGTCAATTAACGTAAAAACCTCACCATGTGAACAAGGGGGATTCGGCCACTACGTTATACTGGGTGCATGGATACTCTCAAAAACACCCCCGTCCTGCCCGAAACCGTTCGCGCCGTCTGCTTCGATCTGGATGGCACGCTCTTCGATAGCGAGAACTTCTACTTCGAGATCTATCATGACTGGTTGCGTGATAAGTACGGCAAAGAGATCACCAAAGATGACTTCGCCTACTATGAGACCGTTCTTGACGATATGCTCGTAGCTCACCTGCTTGAAAGCGGGCAGATCATCGATGATGAGGGCAAAGACGCGGTGGCAGTGCGTGCTGATATCCAAAATGAGTCGCTACGACGTTTCGATGAACTGATAAAGAGCGAGAGCGCCCAGAAGGGCGCGGCACTGATCCATTCCTTTCATGACCGTGTGGGGATACCGCTGGTGCTTGCGACCTGCTCGGAACCTCCGCATGTCGATCCTTTCTTGGATGAATATGACCTGCGCGAGGTGTTCTCTGAAGTGCTGACCGGGGACATGGTCACGCACAAAAAGCCTGATCCTGAGGTCTATCTGATGGCTCTTGAGCATCTGGGTCTGGGACCTGATGAAGTGATCGTCGTCGAGGATTCCGCACGCGGTATCGCGGCAGCACGCGCAGCCGACATGACCGTTCTTCGCCAGACCGCCTATCTGGTCAGTCCCGAGCCGGCTCCCGAAGCGATCGAGATGCCCGATCTAGCCTCAGCGCTCGAGCTGATCGAGGAGCATGTCGCATAGCTCGATACACACTCGGGGATGCCGGATTCCGACTATACCGTTTGCCGAACATCTAACTCAACGAACAGTCACCGAAGCAAAGAGTGCTATAATTTGGCTGTAATAGGTCGAAAGACCCACTGTTTTGCATAAAGGTAGAGACAATATACGGTATAGAAGGGATTTGAGATGACCATGAGAAGAAGCTCCCAAGCAATTCTCGCACTGAGCCTGGTGCTCGTGCTCAGTCTGGTACCTCTGATCGGTGGTGCGCTCTCGGTTGCAGAGTCGACCACGCTGATCAGTAAGGGTCCAGGGCCTGCCTATCTGGGTGGAAATGAAGATTCATTTCATGCGGCAATATCGGGTGATGGCACCAAAGTCGCATTCACCTCTGAGGCGACCGATCTGATCGACGGCGTGACCATCACCGGAGGTGATGGGAGCATTGAGAACGTCTACGTCTGGGATGCACTGACCGACACCACGGTGTTGGTGACCGTAGGCGATGAGGGCGGCAGTGGAAATGGTGATTCGTTTAGGCCTTCAATTTCCGAGGATGGGACCTGGGTCTCTTTTTCCTCATTTGCGACAAACCTCAAAGGGGCGCCAGAAAGTGTTCAGAATTGCAATATTTATCTTTGGAATGCTGAGACAGGTGATTGCAAACTGATCTCACACAACCCTGACGGCACGTATGCTGATGGCTATTGCGATTACTCTTCGATCAATGCGGACGGAACACGTATTGCCTATCAGTCAAGTGCAAACACCCTTTCGCTGACCTCGTTATCTGGTTGGTACGACAATATCTTTTTATGGGAAGCTGAAGCAGATGACAGTATCTTGATCAGCGCGCGGCCCAATGGAACACAAGCTGATTCTAGTTCATATGAGCCTTCGATCTCTGCGGATGGTAACAAGATCGCTTACCTATCGTTTGCGACAGACCTGATAGCTGATCTGACTCTCTCAACTCCGGAATGGAACTCGAATATCTATGTATGGGACGCATCGGCTCCCACCAAGCTCATCACTGCTGGTACAAGTGGTACAGG
>WQXV01000068.1 GCA_009781565.1 Actinomycetes bacterium | reverse complement strand
CAGCACACCGCTGATCGCTACCACGAACGCCACCATCCAAAACAGGGACAAGTGGGTAAAGGTTGTGGTGATAAGCACTCCCAGCAATCCTCCAAAGATCGTCGCGGAAAACATACAGGTAGTCATGTAGGAATTTATCCGTCTGACACCGTCGCGCTCACGTGAAAGATAGGGGGCAAAAGCTGCAATAGATGATTGCAGGAGAGCTCCGACCAGTCCATAGAGAGCTGTCATGATGAGAAAGACCATGAGACGCCCTGCCATAAGTTGGACGGCGAAGCATACCACAACCATCGCAATGCTTGAGAAAAAGGTTGCGCGTCGCGGACCGATCCTATCGACAAGGATACCGCCAAGGAGACTGCCGATCATATAGAATGCCGAGAGAATACCCATCGCCGTTGCGATGATGTTGACTTTGCCTCCGAAGCCATAGGCAGCATATCCCACAAAACCGAGGAAATAGCCGATATCGACTCCCAGATTCATGAAAAAGGCTGCGACAAGAAGAAAGACTTCGTTGGTATTGAGTTGACTGTTTTCATACAATCGTCGTGCATATTGAGATAGATTCATGAGGAAAACCGTGCTTTCAGTGAATGAGTAGCCGCGAAGATGCGGCTCTAACAAGTCGTGTATCTAGCTCGAAGAGCTAGGCAAATATACGCTTGAACACGGTCATCGATTCCTCTCCCTGGGAGATCATCTTGGTGCTTGATGGTATCAAGTATAACAAAGACAACAATGCTCACCACAGCTGCTTTCAGAAAAGCACCTTCAGAAAAAGTTAAGCATTTAGAGCACACTCGCTTCATGAGTGTACGGTAGTATGAACACCATGTTGCAACCGACAGGATGGTCATGGAACGCCCGCGAATTCTCATAGTCGATGACGATAAAGAGATCGTCGAGCTTATTGAGCTCTACCTTTCAGGTGAAGAACTCGAAATACTAAAAGCCTACGATGGTCAAGAAGCGCTCGCTATCATGGAGCGTGAGGAGATCTCTTTGCTCGTACTCGACATCATGATGCCGAAGGTCGATGGCATCGAAGTGCTTGAGAAGGTGCGCGAGTCCTCGAACATCCCGGTGATCTTGGTCACCGCAAAGACCCAGCCGATCGAGCGGGTGCAAGGACTCACCCTCGGAGCCGACGATTACCTCACCAAGCCGTTTCATCCTCTGGAGCTGGTCGCGCGCATCAAGGCTCAGCTGCGGCGTTATACCCAACTCAACCCGCATGCCGAGCCAAGCGGTACCGAGATCATCGTCAAGGATCTGCTCATCAATGAGAACGAGCATACCGTCTCACGAAATGGCGAGCCGATCGCACTGACTCCCAAGGAGTTCGGGATCCTGGTCTTGCTGGCTCGAAACAAAGGGCAGGTATTCAGCTCCGAGCAGATCTTCGAGCGGGTCTGGCAAGAACAAGCATTTGAGCAGGACAACACGGTGATGGTCCACATCCGCAAGCTGCGCGACAAGCTGGGAGACGATGCACGCAAGCCGATCTATATCCATACCGTCTGGGGAGTCGGGTACAAAATTGAGAAATAGATTCTGGGGCTTCTCGGCCTGGTATATGCTCATGGCGGTGCTCAGCCTCATCCTATCTGCGGGACTGGTCGCCTTCTTCTTCTATATCACCTACAAAGTCTTTGATTGGTTCAGCTTACGGCAAAACCTCCAGTGGGCGTATCAGGCAGCGAGCCTTTTCTTCACGACGTTCCCCCTTTGTCTGACCCTGCCGATGATCATCGTGTGCGCCGCTGTTCTCTATGTCCTTTTGACCTATCGGACCACAAGACGGATGGGAAGACTTCAAAGCGCTGTGCTCAATATCCGCGAGGGCGACTACCAGACGGTGCTACCTATCGAGAACAATGATGCACTTGGTGAGCTTGAGCAAAGTGTGAACTCGCTCGCGGTCCGTATCGATGAGACGCTCACGCAGCAAAAAGCGACCGAGCAGGCAAAGGACGACTTCATCGTCAACATCGCCCATGATCTGCGCACACCGCTCACCTCGGTGCTCGGCTATCTGTCGTTCATCAGTGAGAAGGACCTTGACCCGGAGCTCTCGGCCAAGTACGCCACGATCTCATATGAGAAGGCAAAGCAGCTCGAAGAACTGATCGAGACGCTCTTCGATACCACCCATCTGACCATGGATGATCTGCAGATACACAAAGAGCCGCTCGATCTCGAGCAACTGTTGCTTCAAAAGCGTGAGGAGCTCTACCCGCAACTGCATGAAGCTGACATGAGCATCCGCCTCAAGATCGAGGCGCCCACGATCAATGCTGACGGGGCGTTGATGGCCCGTGTGTTCGACAACCTTATCAACAACGCGATCCGCTATGCAAGCGAAGGCCGTTTCATCGACATCGTGGGTGTGCCGATAGACGGAGGTGTGCGAATCACCTTGGCTACCCATGCCAACCCGATCCCGGCAGAAGACCTCGAGCGCATCTTCGATAAGCTCTATCGCCTGGACAAATCACGCGCGAGCGATGGTGGGGGGACCGGACTGGGGCTCCCCATCAGTCGCACCATCGTCGAGCTGCATGGTGGTCAGCTCAGTGCACGTCAGACCACCGACGGCACTGCGTTCGACTTCTATCTACCGAACTAGTCGCTACTCCCTGCAACTCCTGCATCATCTGTCTGTCGCGTACCTACGACTCTGCGTGTCCAATGTTTAAGAAAAGCGTAAGAAAGAGCCTCCTAATCTATTCAGGTCTCTTTGGTCTCATTGAATGGGAGGAAGAAACCGGATAGAGACACAAAGGAGTTCCTCAATGCTAACAGCGAGAAAAAGAGAAAGATCCTCTGTGCGAAGAGCACGAAAAACGCGTGGGTTCTTCGTGATCCTCGCGCTCGCGGTGATCATGATCTTTCTGTTCAATTGGGGCTACCCCAAGGTATCGGAGGCGGGACAGCGTGCGATCGCCTCGCTGACCGGTGAGCCTGGGCCCAAGGCGGTATCATCACAATCCTCCATCGTGGAGAGTGACCTGATGCTTGTCAACGATGACAACCTCCTCGCCTACGGTTTTACGCCGAGCGACCTGCTCAACCTCTATGCTTTGCCGTGGCGATCTTTTGAGCTGATGGAAGATTCGATGTACATGAAGAGTGATGCAGCCTATGCCATGCAGGAGATGTTTGATGCTGCACAAAATGAGGGAGAGTTCGGTTTCATCATCACGAGCGCTTATCGCTCATATACCGAGCAGACCGCGCTCTATGCTCTGAACCAAAGCGGTTCGGTGGCACGCCCCGGAGCGAGCGAGCATCATAGTGGCCTGGCATTCGATGTGGGATCGCTCTACAACGATGCGTTCGAAGAGACCGGACAGTATCGCTGGCTGATCGAGCATTGCGCTGATTTCGGCTTCATCCTGAGGTTCCCAGCGGGAAAAGAGGACGTGACCGGGCGCCCCTTCGAACCGTGGCATTTCCGCTTCGTCGGCACTCCGTACGCGCAGGAGATCATGAGTGCTGGCCTTACTCTGGAAGAGTATATGGAGCAGTAGGCTTTCTCAGACCTTTTCATCGGATTATGTCAGAAACTGCTCAGTACAACAGACTGCAGTGCTGTTGAGCGCGACACCTGTGTGCTCTCTTTTCTATAATATTTCTGAAAATCAGCTCAAAACTCTGTACATCAGTAGGTTGATGCCTGTTTAATACTGTTATAGCAATAATTTGCCTCAAGCAATAGTTTGCCTATTGCTTCGCTATACTATGATTGCAAGCACGCACAAGGAAGGGCTGCTCTGTGTTACATGTGATATCAATACTTACGCTTGTAGCATCATTGCTGTTCGGCTTATTCTCGCCCAACTACACCATGGCGTCACATTCGATCTGGGTTCGAGGTGTTGAGACCATTATCGACATCGAGAAGCTTTCTTCCGTCGATGGTGTCTATGATTCGGGTACTGAATCAGATCCCGTACCGGTCGATCTGGGCGATACTATCGACTATACGATCGTAGTTGAGAGCGATCATACCCTGGAGAACCTCAAATTTATCGACGTAGCTGCTGGACGAGGTTTTTCGGTTGCGATCGACAACTATGGGAGGTTGTGGAGTTGGGGACTCAATGACATGGGCCAGTTGGGAAACGGGACCATTTCCCCCTCACAAAGTGCTCATCCCGATCCAGAATGCATATCCGAAGTCGCAGGCTCTCCTCTCGCCGGAATACATTTCGTGTCGGTATCAGCCGGAGTCGATCATGTGCTCGCCCTCGACCAGAATGGCGATGTGTGGGCATGGGGACGCAACAACTATAACCAACTGGCTAACGGAAACACCGCCAATACCGGGACTCCGGCAAAAGTTGCCGGCATGGTCGGTCGGGGATCATATTTGATCAATGCCGGAGGTACTCACAGCATGGCGGTCGACAGAGATGGAAATCTGTGGACATGGGGAAACAACGCGAGCGGACAGATCGGAGATAATACGGTCACGCTTCGCCCCGCTCCGGTCAATGTCTCGACCCTCAACGGTTTCCACATACGCACTATCGCAGCGGGAGGCTCACATTCTCTTTCCGCCGACGGTACCCAGCCTAACTCCGGAAATGGTTCAGGTTGGGGTGATTCCACCTACAATCAGCTCGGTCGTCAGGGAAACAATAGATCTCCGCTTGGTATATCTCTTCCTTCCGGAATCTATTTCTATGAACTCTCGGCAGGAACGTCCCATTCCCTGGGTCTGGATAACCAAGGCCATGTTTGGGTGTGGGGACGCAACAATGTCGGCCAGCTCGGCAAGGGGGATTACAACAATACCGGTAATAATCCAGCCACCGTCATGCTCAATCCCTCTGCTTTCGGCAACAAGCTGATCGTACATGTTGCCGCAGGAGGCGACTACAGCTTTGCCATCGATACCGATGGTGGTGTATGGGCGTGGGGCTCGAATGCGAATGGAGAGTTTGGTACAGGGAACACTACCTCGTCCAATGTCCCCGTCCATCTCTTCGCGTTGGATGGACTGGGAGTAAAAGAGATCGCCCCTTCATTGGGCGATACCCATACCCTCTTCATCGCGGGAGATGGCGAGATATGGGCAGCTGGATTGAATACCTATGGCCAGCTTGGAACGCTCTCGTCCGGTTCTTCCTTCGCGCCTCTGAAGATGATTGATGATACCGAGCATTTCGCTCCGTTCAAAGTGATTGATTTCTTGCCTTCTGGTCTTATCAACGCGGGGACACCGACCGTGACCGATCAATGGGGAAATGCCGTCAATCTGGGTGATCTGACAATCGATGTGAGCAAGGTAGACGGCCAAGATATCGTAAGCTATACCTTCTCGCGTCTTCCAGCTGGAATCCTTCATTTCAACATCTCTGCACAGGTTGCCGACTATGGACTGTTCGTCAACAGTGCCCTGTTCGAAGCAGGAACCTTTTGCGATCCTCATCTGTTCGAGACTGATAACACGTATCATGAGGCGATACATGAGGGAAGCCCCCGCAGTTTTATCGAGATAACGAAAATGGTATCGGGAGAAGAAGCTGATCTAGAGAGACTGTTCGACTACACACTTACCATAGAGAAGCCGCAGGGTCTCTCCTGGGATGAGACATCAACCCCGGTAGGCACTCTTATCGATAGTGACGGGTACAGTGTATTGGGAAGTGTCGCGACGGCATCTGCGCTGTCCGATCCGAGTTGGACCTACTCGTTCTCCCTGAAACATGGGCAAACTCTTCGGATGGATGATATACATCTTCCCAGTGATATCGAGGTGTTGGAATTCGCAGATGAAGACTATATCGCTTCGGTCGAAGCTACCGCTGGGGCTACTCACGCGTTCAGATATAGCAACGCTCTTCCCGATAGAACCCTCTCCACCAGAGTCCACCCATTACATGATGAAGGTCTGTTCATAACCTTTATCAATAGACTCTACGATCCAGACGAACCACCTGTCCCCACCACCGATGATTTCATGTTCTATAAAGTCGGCAGTGAGGGCGTCCCTCTCTCGCAAGTCCATTTCAGTCTGTATGAATGTATCGACATGGATCTTTTCGATGGATCGGTATCGATCGATCCCGATGATGTGGATCCAAATTGGACGTGGTTCGCAACCGCCATCAGTGAAGTCGATGGGGAAGTGCTCTTCGAGGACCTGGAGATCGGGCGCGCCTATATGCTCGTTGAGACTGCGACGAATGCGGGATACCGGTTACCGACTGGCCAGTGGATGATCATCATAGATGAGCAAGGGGAACCCACGATAACGGCACATGCCGCATGGTATGGCGCCTTGCCCCCAGCTTTCAAGCTCAGAAGTGGAACCGATGAGTATGAACTGACGAATCTTCTCGAGTT
>WQXV01000067.1 GCA_009781565.1 Actinomycetes bacterium | reverse complement strand
TGCCAGCTGAGCACGATGCTCGATGTAGAAGAAGTTGCCGACGTGCCACAGTTTATCTGCCTGCTCGTGCAATGCTTTGACGACCGCAGGATGGTTGTGTCACAAACTGACCACGGCGAAACCGGAGAGGAAATCATAGTAGCGTTTGCCCGAAGCATCATAAAGCTCCATGCCTTGTCCAGCTACGAACTCGACCGGTATGCGGGCGAATACCCCCATCAGGTGCTGTTCGTCAGGTATCTGTCCTGTGCTCTTGCTCTCCATCAGCTCATCCAATCTAATGTGTATCTCTTATTCGTCGGTGATCATCGTGCCGACACCACTATCGGTATAGACCTCGAGCAGCACCGCGTGGGGCACCGTCCCGTTCAGGATATGGGCGCGCCTGACTCCACCGGTCACCGCGTTGACACACCCCGCGATCTTGGGGATCATGCCACCTGAGATCTCCGGAGCAGTCGCGAGCGCATGGGCCTGGTCACTGCTCAGCTGACTGATGAGGGTGTTTTTATCCTCGAAATCGCTGTAGAGCCCATCGACATCGGTCAGATAGATGCATTTGTCGGCACCGAGGGCTCGCGCGAGCTCGCCTGCCACCTCATCAGCATTGATGTTGAGCGGGCGGTTGTCCGGACCGGTACCGACCGTCGAGATCACCGGGATGAACCCGTCAGCGATCAAGGTATCGATCACGGTCGTGTCGATCGCGGCGACCTTGCCGGTACGTCCATGCTCGTCGCTATAGGGTATTCCTTGGACCATACCGCCGTCCTCACCACTGATGCCGACGGCGTAGTTCCCATGATAGTTGATCGCGTTGACCAACTCCTTGTTGACTTTGCCACCTAACACCATACGTACGACATCGAGGGTCTCGTCATCGGTCACGCGTCTGCCATCGACGAAACGCGCCTCATGTCCGAGCACATCGAGCAATGCATTGATATCGGAGCCACCACCATGAACGACGACCGGATTGACCCCGACCAGTTTCATGAGCACGATATCGTCGGCTACCTGTTTACGCAGATCCGAGTTGGTCATCGCCGCACCGCCGTACTTGATGACCACGGTAGTCCCGAACGCCGATTTTATCCAGGGAAGCGCTTCCATCAGGGTCGCGGCCTTTGCGTTGAAGGTTTCATCGGGCATAACTAACTCCTATACTCGCCGTTGATCTTGACATAGTCATAGCTGAAATCGCAGGTCCAGATGTGAGCGCAGCACTCTCCAGCGCCCAGATCGACATGGACATCGACCTCTTCACGGTCCAGTGCGGCCAACGCCTCATCCTCGTCAAAACCGACCGCGGTCCCGTCTTTGCATACATCGATGCCTCCGAAGGTGATTGCCATCTTGGATTGATCGAACGCGACACCGGCCTTGCCGGCTGCCATCGCCACCCGTCCCCAGTTCGCATCGTTTCCGAACAGTGCGGTCTTGACCAGAGGCGAGTTGCCGATCTCCAAGGCGACGGTACGTGCATCAGCAGAGGTGGCCGCACCACTGACATAGACATTGACGAGCTTGGTCGCCCCTTCCCCATCACGTGCGATCGCACGCGCGAGCTCGACGCAGATCGTCGTGATCGCCATCTCGATATCGGAGTATCCCGGATCACCGTCCTCGATCCGAGTATCGTAGAGCCCGAGACCCGAGCTCATCAGGATCGCGGTATCGTTGGTCGAGGTATCACCGTCGACGGTCATACAGTTCAAGCTTTCATCGATCGCCTGACCAAAGATCGCTTTGAGGGCTTCTTTGGTCAGCGGGGCATCGGTGAGCACACAGCAGATCACGGTGGCCATATTGGGTGCCATCATGCCACTGCCCTTTGCGATGCCGGTCATCGTATAGGTCTTCTCACCGACCTCAACAGTTGCTGAGGCGATCTTGACAGCGAGGTCGGTCGTCATGATCGCGCGTGCGACCTCTTCGAGTGCCTCACCTTGAGCAGACAGGGATCCGACCAGCGGCTCGATAGAATCGATGATCCTGCTTACCGCAAGCTCCACGCCGATCACCCCGGTCGATGCGACGAGCACCTCGTCGGTAGCGATACCCAGAGCTTCAGCTGCCGCCTCGCAGCTGCGCAGCGCCGCCTGCATTCCTTGCTCGCCGGTGCACGCATTGGCGTTACCCGCATTCATGATGAGCGCGCTGGCGCTCTGGTCGCTCGCGTGTTCTTTGGAGACGATGACCGGAGCGGCAACGACCTGTGATTGGGTGAACACCGCACTGATCTGCGCGCCCTGCGGCGCATAGATGAGCGCCACATCCTTCTTCCCATTTTTCTTGAGTCCTGCTGATGCTGCCGAGGCAAGAAAGCCCGGTACGGCCAGTGGTGTATTCATGATCGTTATCGCACTCATACGATACTCCGATAGGGTTGCAGACCTGCTGTCTGGTCCAGACCGAAGGAGATGTTGGCGACCTGGACCGCTTGCGATGAGGCACCCTTGCCCAGATTGTCGATCGCGCAGGTGATGATCGCGGTATCGGTCCGGCTGTCCAGTGCCAAGCCGATCTGGGCATGGTTGGTGCCGGCCACGCTCATGGTCTTGGGCTGTTGCGCTTGAGGTAGAACGGTCACAAAGGGTTCATCGGAATACGCGGCTTGGTAGAGATCGAAGAGTTCGTCTTCGGTCAGTGTCTTGTCAACAGATATATAGACGGTTGAGAGTATGCCGCGTTTCATCGGGATCAGATGGGGGGTGAAGACGACCCCCACCTCTCTGCCAGCGATCGAGGCGAGCATCTGCTCGATCTCGGGGGTATGCTGATGGGTGGTGACCCGATAGGCGTAGACCGACTCGTCGATCGTAGCGTACTGGGTCGCTTCCGATGCTTTCCTGCCCGCGCCTGATACCCCTGATTTGGCATCGACGATGACCGGTGCACTGGGGTCCACGTGTGAGCTTTCAAGGAGCGGTGCGGCAGCCAACGCGGTCGCGGTAGGATAGCACCCCGGACATGACAAAAGGTGTGCTTGTCCGATCGTCTCGTGCGAGGTCAGCTCGGGCAGTGCGTATACCGCATGCTCGAGCAGGTGCGCTGTCTGGTGAGGCACCCCATACCACTGCTCATAGGCGAAAGCATCTTTGAGTCGATAGTCTGCGGACAGATCGACGATCTTGACGTTCGAGTCGACCAGTGTGGCAACCAGGTCCATCGCCGTCGTATGTGGCACGGCCAAGAACACGACCTCGACGCTGTTCGGATCGAAGGTATCGGTAGCTTGGAGGGTGATTTCTGCCTCAGTACCGCTCAGTGCGGGATAGATGGTGCTCAGAGGTGTTCCTGCCTCATCACGTGAGGTGGCGGCCACCAGCTCGAAACGCGGATGATCGGTCAGGATGCTGACGAGCTCGACTCCGGTAAAACCGGTCGCCCCCACCACTGCCGCTTTATACTTCTTCATGGATATACTCCTTCTTGTATCTGACCGAGTATATCCAATTATTTGGATAGCCGCAAGTATTTATACAGATTTGATAATTATTCCAGAGCACATATACGCAAACGGGGCAGCAGAGCTACGTGCTACTCCATAGCGCGCAAGAGCGGATATGGGTTGATCAGAGCGCCGGAGGCGTCCCATATCTCGATATGAAGATGCGGAGTGCCCGCTGCATTTCCGGTATCTCCCACCGTACCGATGACCTCACCGGCAGAGACCGGACCTGAGCCGATCGCGGTCTGCATGTGCCCATAGTAGGCACTCCACCCGTTGCTCCCATTGACATATCCGGCGATCCCACCTAAGCCGTTGTCGCAACGCGACCAGGTACCGCTGGTAAAGGCGACGATCGGAGTACCGTACGGTGCCATGATATCGGTAGCCCCATGCATACCGGTGGCACGCGCAGCATAGAACGAGTCGATGTAGCTGTAGGAGCCGACCACGGGAAAGACGAATCCGTTCGCACCCACGCTGACCGTCACATCCATATGAGCGGGAATTCCTGCAGCCACATTGGCAGCTGCACGCTCTGCGGCAAGCTTCTCACGCAACGCCTCGAACTCGGACTCCTTGCTGGCCAGTTGATCCTGCAGCTTGGCCATCTGCTTGCGATATGAATCGGTCACCTCGACCTGCTCAGCCTCAAGAACCGTCATCTCGGCGCGCTGATCTGCCAGCTGTGCGCCAAGAACGCGGGCATCATGGACCGCGCCAGCGAAGTGCTCACCCATGCGTGCTGAATACTCGTAGGCCACGATGAAGTCTTTGAAGCTTTGGGCGCTGAGCAGTATCTCGAAGAGCTGGAATTGATCCGATCCCCGATAGCGTTGCACGACGATATCGCTCAGTCTCCCTCGCGCATCGGCAAGCTCGCCTTCGGTCGCATCGATACGCGTCTGCAGCTCGATCATCTGAGCTTGGATCTCGGCAAGTTTCTGCTCCTGCTCCTCATAGGCCTCAGTCGCCGCCTGCATGGATGATTGTAGTTGGGTCAGCTCTGCCTTCAGGTCATCTTCGGTGACCGCATAGGCCAGACCGATCAAGCCTGCGAACAGACACAGACAGGTCAAAACCAAAACGGCGCCGGGAATTCCAGCACGAACTTTGAAGCCAATACGCTTGTGCATGGGATGATTCTCTCATGTCGCGGTCGTATAAGATACCATGGTAGCCAGATTGATACGAAGAATACATGTTCGAGCTCTCCGGTTTTCGCCGTGCTGGATGGGGTACGACCTGCAGGTTTGCTAAGGAGTTGAGATGAAAGAGATCAAGATCACCGATATCGCCGGTGCTCAGTGGGGTCATGCAAGTGATGAAGAGGGAGGCACCGGGTTGACCGTCGTGCTCACCGAGCAGCTAGCCCCGACCGGACTCGATATCCGCGGTGGCGGACCTGCGACCAGGGAGACCGCGCTGCTCGACCCGGTCGCCAGCTCCTCAGGCATTCATGCGCTACTCCTTGGCGGAGGCAGTGCCTTTGGTCTTGACGCTGCCGGCGGTGTCATGGCATACCTCAAGGACCAAGGTGTGGGTGTCGATGTGGGGGTTGCGCGCGTTCCTCTGGTCGTCCAAAGCAATATCTTCGATCTCGACTACCGATCGGCCGATGCCATTCCGGATGCGTCTATGGCGCACGCCGCCTGTCTCGATGCGGCAGCGCGCAGCGCCCAGCAAAGTGAATTGCCTCAGGGCAGTGTCGGTGTCGGTACTGGCGCGACCGTTGGCAAGGCTCAAGGTCCCTCGCATGCCTCAAAATCAGGCGTTGGGCACTATGCGGTCCAGGTCGGCGCATTGCAGATGGGAGCGCTGGTGGTGTGCAACGCGATAGGTGATGTATTCGATATCGACACCGGTCAGCAGATCTCCGGCATGCGTGATGGCAGCGGAGCTCTCGTCTCCTCCGAGCATTATCTCTACGATATGATCTCGGGAAAGGTCGCACCACCGAGCGCTCATGCCCATACCACGTTGGCTGTGGTGGTGACCAATGCTCAATTTGACAAGACACAGATGACCAAGATCGCCGCTATGGCGCAAAACGGGCTGGCACGCACCATCCGTCCCGTCCATACCAGTTTTGATGGCGATGCGGTCTTTGCCATGAGCATCGGTCAGCTCGAGCTACCGGCACTGGCCATCGATGCGATCGGAACGCTTGCTGCCTATGTGGTGGGCAAGGCGATCAATACTGCGGTACGTGCTGCTTGATTCTTCGTTTAGTTCTCGATCGAGTCAATGGGTAGACGATCCTCTAAGACGGCTCGTTCCATGACCGCCTCGGTCGTCTTATAATCATCGCGATAGTGGTCCCCATCCTTATAGTGACCGGCTTCGCGATCACGTTTCTTTGCCATCGCCTCTTCGAGCAACGCCCGGTTCTTGGCAGTCTTTTTGCGCAATTGATAGGAGATCGCCCCTGCGATCAAACCCAGCAGTATCGCAGCAACGATCCATATCCACGAAGCGATCGCGCCTCCCTGTGATGCTGCTTCCATAGCTTACTCCCTTTCTATGAAGAGGTCAGAATACCGGCACGCTCCAGTGCCGTGCCGATCGCGGTACCGGCTATGGTGGCTATGATCGCCTCAGCAACGCCATTGATCCCCACAAAGGTGGCGGCAAACACCAGGATCGAGGATGAGCCTTGGAGTCCGCGCACGAACTCGGTCGAGCCGAAGAGCAGGAGGAACAGGGCGACGAACAGCGCGGTGTTGAGCAGTGCTGAGGACAAAAACGCGATGCCCATGGCGCTCAGCGACCTGCTCCGCTTCGGAGCGGAATCGACCGAAGGCCGTGCCAAAGCGTGATAGATGAATGCGACCAAGATGCCCATAGCGATGCGCGGTAGCATGCATACCGCAAAGGTTGCGGTCGGGTCGATCCCCATCAGCATGGTCCCGAACGGGCTGATAC
>WQXV01000066.1 GCA_009781565.1 Actinomycetes bacterium | reverse complement strand
CGCAGACCAAGCTCGTCGAGTGCGCTGGCGACCGTCTCGGCACTTCCACGTAGGCGCGCAAGATCGTTCTCGTCCAAGTCGAGTTCTACCACCCCGACCACCCCGTGGTCGCTGATACGAGCCGGAACGCTCATATAGACATCATCGATGCCGTATTCGCCCTGCAGATAGACGCAGGCGGGTAGTGTCGTCTCATCCGGACTCAGCAACGCGCGGATCATGGCGACCACACTGGCGGCGGGAGCCACGAAGGCTGAGCCGGTCTTGAGCAGGGCTACGACCTCTGCTCCCCCGAACGTGGTCCGCTCGACCAAGGCATCGACGGCATCGCCTTCGAGCACTGCGGTGATCGGCTTACCATCCAGCAAGCTGTGCGCAGGCATCGGGGTCATCGCATCACCATGGGCACCGATGGCCAACGCCTCGATCCGGTCCAGTGGCGCTCCGGTAGCCTCGGCGATCGCATAGGTGAAGCGCGCACTATCGAGCACCCCTCCCATACCCAGCACACGATGCGCGGGCAGACCACTTTCCTTGTAGGCCAGATAGGTCATGATATCGAGAGGATTGGTCACACAGAGCACAAGCGCATCCGGAGAGGCTGCCACCGCCTGCTCGATGACCTCCCCCATGATCTTCGCATTGATCGAAAGGAGGTCGTCACGTGTCATACCAGGTTTGCGTGCGACACCGGCGGTGATGACGATCAGGTCGCTTCCGGCCGTCTCGGCATAGTCATTGGTCCCCCGCACGGTGGGACCGAACTGCTCGATACTGCGCGTGTGCATCAGATCGAGCGCTTTTCCCTGAGGCAGACCTTCAGCTACATCGATCAGGACCACATCGGCCAGATCGTGCATCAGTGTGAAGAGTGCAGCAGTCGCACCGACGTTGCCGGCTCCTACGATACTCACCTGTGGATAGCTACTCATCTGCCTTTGCCTTTCTTGAGCTGCTCTTGGTTGTTGCGGTCTTGCTTTTGGAGGCGGGTGCCTTCCTCTTGCGGGTCCCTCCCCGCTTCTTCGTCTTCTTCGCCTCGGCTTTGTCGGGACAATCCATATCGATGCAGATCCTCCAGGGTCCCCGTGCGGTCTTGACGATCACTTCGGGGGCACCACAGGTTTTGCAAAATTCACCGGTCGGCTCAAGATCACCGCGTGCGGGCAAAGCATAGCTGACATTGCACTGGTCATACGCAGTACAGCGTGCAAAACGTTTGAGTGTCTTGGGATTGCGCTGCCCGATGATGTGGCCGATCTCACCGTCATCTGCCTTATAGCCCTTCTCCCGACAGACTGGACACTCCCCCAGATCGATCGACGGCTCGAAGTTGGTCTCACAGTCGGGATCCAAACAACGCTCGATCGGTTTGCTCCGAAATTGGATCACACGGATCCGGGCAGTTCCACACACTTCGCAGACATCCTCAAGTGGTTCGATCTTTCCCGCAGGAAGCGGATAGGTCTTACCACATTCAGGCCAACCGGCGCAACCCACGAATTGGCTGCGAGTCTTGGCATTGCTGCGCACCAACAGGTCTCTTCCGCAGGTCAGGCAACTGCCCACCTTCGCATCAGCGACCGCGGCATCACGCAGCTTCTCGCTGACCTCATCCTTTTTCTCAATGAGCTGGACCATCACCTCGTCAAGCAGTCGACGTGAGTGGTTGACCACCTCACCCCTTTGTTTTTCTCCCGCCGCGATCTGGAGCATCTCATCTTCGAGATTGGCGGTCATCGCAGGTGTCACGATGGGATCGGCAAACGATGAGAGTGCATCGATGACCGCAACACCGAGCATCGTCGGTTTGAGGGATTTGTCTTTGACCTGCACATAGGTACGATCGATCAAGGTCTGGATGATCGAGTGGCGTGTCGATTTGGTTCCAAGCCCCAGCTTCTCCATCGTGGTGATGATACCGCCCTCACCGTAACGGGCTGGAGGTTTGGTCTGGCGCCCGTCAAGCGTGACCTCATCGACCCTGCATGCGTCACCGCTTGTGACCTTGGGAAGCGCTTCCTCTTTCTTGGCTCCATAGGGATAGATCGCGCGAAAGCCCGCGGAGACCAGCACCGCACCTTTGGCTTTGAAAGGCTCCGAGCCGATATCGATCTCGAGTGTCGTATCCTCATAGATCGCTTGATCGGACAGGGTCGCCAAGAAACGCCGTGAAATCAGATTATAAAGCTTCCACTCCTCGGGTCTCAGATGTGCCTGGCTCGCCGCACCGGTCGGATGGATCGGAGGATGATCGGTCGTCTCTTTTGCCCCACGGGTCGCATGAAGCGGACCTGATTTGAGCAGCTTTTGAATATAGGAGCGATATTCGTCGACCTTCTCAAGCTGCCGCAGTATCCCTTTAATATCGAGTGAGGCGGGATAGACGGTGTTATCCACACGCGGATAACTGATCAGTCCATTCATATAGAGGGTCTCGGCAATACGCATGGTGCGCGCAGGAGAGAGTCCTTCGGCGGCAGCAGTAGCCTGCAGAGTGGTCGTATTAAGCGGAATCGGAGGTCTGACTGCACGCTTCTTCGCTTCGACCGAGGTGATGGTCGCACCCTCGTCCCTACCGACCTGAGCATGTGCGTTGGCATAAGCGCTGCGTGCCTCATCCTCATCGCTGAATCGACTTGTCGCATGACGTGCTTGGATCGTCTCCTCAGCTGCACTGCTCAATGTCGCGAGCAAGACCCAGTAATCCTCGGCGATAAAGGCGTCACGCTCGGCTTCCCGATCGACGATCAGCTTGAGCGTGGGTGTCTGTACCCGTCCCGCACTGCGCGGTTTGCCCAGTCCGGAAAAACGTGCCTTGGTCAGATAGCGGGTGAGCACCGCTCCCCAGATAAGATCGATGTCTTGACGCGCCTCACCTGATTGTGCCAGATCATCATCGAGTTGCGCGAGGTTATCGAAGGCATGGGCGATCTCCTGCTTGGTGATCGCAGAGTAGCGCGCGCGCGAAATCGCTGCTTGCGGGTTGACCGCGAGGCAGATGTTGCGCGCGTCAGAACCGATCAACTCCCCTTCACGATCGAAGTCGGTCGCAATGACGATCTCATCGGCCTTCTTGGCCAAACTCTTGAGCGAGCGGATCAGATCCTTCTCAGCCGGATACTTACCCACCGGTGCATAGATCAGATAGGGCAACACCGACATCGACCAGCTGGATAGCCCCAATCCATCGGCAGTGAACGGACGCCTCTTGCTCTTCCAGGGCGGTACGGCAAGATCTGCCGCAAGCTCGGTCGGCGTAGCTTCGCCTTCGACCCAATGTGCCTTCCAGCCGCCTCGTTTGCTGTAAGTAAGCTCCTTGGGAAAATCCACTCCCAGGATGTGGCCTTTCAGCCCGAAGGCGACCTGCTCGATGCCATCGGTCTCAAAACGATAGACCGGGGTGTTATAGACCTTGTCGGTCTTGACCTTGCCATCTGCCAGCAGATCGGCGATCTTTTTTGCCGCGATATTCTTCTCAGTGACGATCAGTCGCACGAAATAGCACTCCTTTGTTCTTCGATGCGGCTACGGAGCCACTCGGTCCACGGCTCGACACCTGCGCCCCTTGTCGCCGCCATCTTGAAAAGCGGTGCTTTGGGGTTAAGCGTTGCAAGCTGTCCCTCGAAAGCCTCTTCATCGAAATCGAAGACGGGCAATGTGTCGTATTTGTTCAGTATCACCGCTTCCGAGATCTGGAAGATGTTGGGGTATTTATAGGGTTTGTCGTGTCCTTCAGGTATGGACAGAATCATCACTTTGGCATGCTCGCCCAGATCGAACTCGGTCGGGCAGACCAGATTACCTACGTTTTCCAAGATGATCAGATCGAGCTCGCTAAGATCGAGCGTCTCGATCGCCCTTTTGATCATGTTGGCTTCGAGATGACAAGCGCCACCGGTATTGATCTGTACCGCTGGTATGCCGTATTCCTTGATCTTTTGTGCATCGACATTACTGGCGATATCACCTTCGATCACCGCTATGCGATAGTCGTCACGCAGTGCATCGATGGTAGCCAGAATAGTGGAAGTCTTTCCTGCACCGGGGCTTGCCATCAGATCGACCACAAACACCCCGTTCTCGTCGAAACGCGCGCGATTCTCCCGCGCAAGCTTCTCATTGAGATCGAGGATAGGAGTCTTGACATCGATGGTCGTCACGCTTGATCCTCCTCATCTTCTGCTTCGATCGTATCGATCTGCAGTTCGCGTCCCTGCAGCAACGTGACCTCGAAACTGCCACAGTGCGGACAGAG
The DNA here is from genome assembly GCA_009781565.1 of Actinomycetes bacterium. GTDB lineage: Bacteria > Actinomycetota > Coriobacteriia > WRKU01 > WRKU01 > WRDL01. Next base: position 2,240 of record WQXV01000066.1, on the reverse strand, counting down.
CATCGTATAGCGGTCATGTTCATATACCTTACCACAGCTGTTGCAGCGCGATCGTGGCTCGACAAAGACCATCTCGAGCGTGGCGTCTTGTGCCATGGTGCCGTCCCGTAGCGCCTCGAATGCGAATTCGAGCGCAAAATCCTGGATATCGGTCATCTCTCCGATGGTGAGCGCGACATGCGTGATCCGGTCTTTTCCCGCTTCGCGCGCGATATTCTCGCACGTGATAAGGACGTCGTTCATGATACCCATCTCATGCATGATGTCTACTGGGCGCTTCGCGCGCGGCTCTGTGCCTCGGCGCGTGCGATCATCTGTTCTTTGCGGGACAGCTCGTCGAAGTTCTTGGGTAAGACGAGCTCCTCTTCAGCATCGTCGCTTTCGTCCTCGGCATACATCGCGTCATATTCCGCCTGCTCGACACGCTGTACTTTGATCTTCTCGGCAAAGACGATCCTTGCTGCAAGCAACGCTCCGAAAAAGAGGATGACCAGTGCTGCGGATAGACCGAACATATTCCACGGAGACCAATCGGGCGTCGCAATCGCTGCCACGACCATTATCATGACGACTGCGATCCGCCAGGATCTCAACATGGTATCGAAGGGCAGGATACCCCATCCGATCAGATAGAAGACCACCAAGGGTAATTCGAAGGCAATCCCAAAACCTAACAACATCATCGCAATGAACGAGATGGTGCTGTTGGCATTGGGGATGAAGTTGATGATATCGACCCCTTGTCCGAACAGGAACTCGAATGCCGGTCCCATGATGACGAAATAGGCGAACGCGACACCGGACAAAAAGAGCAGCAGTGCTGCAATGACCGTCGGTATCAGCCACTTGCGCTCGCGCTTTTTGAAAGCTGGCATGAGAAAGGCGAAGACGTTGTAGGCGATCACCGGGCTTGATGCTATCAGGGCGGAATATATCGCCATCTTGAACCGGACCGTCATCGCTTCGAACGGTACGAAGCTGTTGAGTTGGTCATTGGGAAGGAACTCCTTGATGGGGCCTGTCAAGATATTGTAGATCGTGGTAAAGGCTCTCTCTTGGTAGAACACGACCAAGAGGATGATGAAGGCGATCAGTATATAGATGAAGCGCTGACGCAGCTCGATGAAGTGCTTGGTAAAGGGCATCACCCGGGGATTAACGGGCATCGGTCGCCTCCACACCCCAGATCGAAGCCGCATCATTGGGATCGATGGTCTCAAGCGTATCTGACAAGGTCACGACCTCGACCGAAGTCGTGTCGTCCACTGAAACCTCTTCAGCTTCCACAGCCGCCTGCTCCTGCATCGTCTTTTGGAACTGATCATCGGTACTGACCCGCATACCTGCCCCTTTCGAGGCTGGTTTGTAATTTGGATCAGAGATCTGCTTGACCGTCGACTCAAGCTCCTTTTGCATGCCTTTCAAGCCCAGCGGGTCGCTGAGCATCACGGCGTCTTCCGGTCGCAGCATTTCGGTCTTGATGACATCTTCGACCTCTTGGCGTGCATCATTGAACATGCGAAGGCCCTGACCGATGATGCGCCCGATGCGGGGCATCTCTTCAGGACCAAAGATGAGGAACGCGACAGCGAGTATGATGAACAGTTCTATTCCGCTGATACCGAACAATGAAAACCCCTCACGCGCACGTGGGCGCACCTCGCGTCGTTATCGGTCTATCTCGCCTTGCAGCATGTCGATGAATGCCTGACCTTCGCTGGCGTGCGTCTCAGGATCGAGCTCGATCGCCCGCTTGACCAGAGTGATCGCGTAGGGAAAGTCTGCGACATTGCCTCGTTGGTAGATCCATGCGGCGTAACTGGCGTTCATGCCTGCTAGCAGCGCAGCTTTATCGTCGGCCCCATCAGCGACCTCTTTTTCGAGACCGGCGATCTGCTCCTCGTAGGCACGGATCATGTCATCATCGCTGACTTGGGCCTCGTCGGTCGGCTCATGGTAGCTCTCAGTGCTGAATAGGTATTTGCCGTTGGCGATCAGGTACCACACACCGGTCCCCATGAAGGCGAACATCAGAGCACCGGTCAGGATCCATACCGTGATCTTGACCCATGGTTTTGAGTTTGATTTATCGATTGCCATAATAAGTTTCTCGTATCAACGTGCGGCTACGGCTGCGTGCCGTCGGCATCGATTCCTTCTTCATTGTCGTTGGTGGGCTCTTGCTCGCCTGAAGCCTCTTCATCAGCAAGATCCTCAGTACCACCACCGACATCAGGGTG
>WQXV01000065.1 GCA_009781565.1 Actinomycetes bacterium | reverse complement strand
TGGGACTGTCCCGGCAAAAGTATTACTATCTGCCCGAAGCACAGAACGACTTCATCCTGGCGGTGATAGGCGAGGAGATGGGCCTTTTAGGTACGCTTATGGTCGTAGGAGCCTTCGCATTGCTGATGTGGGCAGGTTTCACGATCACCCAAGGTGCGCGCGACCGTATGGGACGCGTGCTTGCCGCAGGAGCCACTACGATGCTGATCACCCAAGCGCTCATGAATCTCTTGGCGGTGGTCGGGCTCGGTCCGGTGACCGGAAAGCCTCTACCCTTCGTCACCTTGGGCGGCTCGGCGATGATCTCGTCGTTCGTGCTACTGGGGATCATACTCTCGGTCGCACGGTTTGCCGGAGAGCCTCGAAGCGACTACGTCGAACATCGATCGCTCTTCACCTCATTTATCCAGTGGTGGCTTGCCGTCACTGACTCGTTGGTACGTGACCCCGAAAAGAAGGAGCGCAGGAAACGTCGCACGCAGCGCGAAGGACCGGTGGGAGGTGATGAGGATGAAGGTGATCTTGAGTGGCGGTGGGACAGCCGGTCACATCTACCCAGCTCTCGCACTGGCTCATAGGCTGATCACCTCATCTGACGAGGTGCTCTATGTGGGTACGCCAGACTCGCTTGAGCAAAAGCTGGCGTGTGATGCCGGTATCGCCTTTGTAGCGCTCGATGTCAGGCCTCTTGAGTCAGACTACACGATCTGGCGCGGGCCGGATCGCGCACACTATTCGACGCTTATCACCGCACCGCTCTCATGGCTGCGCGCCCGTCGTCCGGCTCTGCGCATCATCGACACGTTTCATCCCGATGTGGTCATCGGTTTTGGCGGATATGTCTGCGCGCCGATCGTGTGGGCTGCTGCGCGCCGAGCAGTACCGATCGTACTTCATGAACAGAACTCCGTGATGGGCAAGGCAAATGCCCAGCTGGCCAAACAAGCCACCTCGGTCGCATTGACTTTTGATACCGCACGCGAGCAGGCCGAGCGCAGCACCGACGGTCAGGTGATCACCACCGGCAATCCGGTGCGCCCCGAGATGCTGGCGACCTCGCGTGAGCAGGCAAGAGCCCAGCTTGGTCTGGACGAGGACGATGTCTTCGTGCTGGTCTTTGGCGGGAGTCGAGGAGCGCGCAATCTCAACAAAGGCTTTGCCGCGATCGCGCGAAAGCTCCTCGAAGATCCGCGCGTGCGCCTCATGCATGCGACCGGTCCGCGTGACCACGCACAGATCGCCGAGATGCTCGGCAATCGAGAGGAGCTCGGTGATCGCTATCATCTCGTCGACTATATCGATAGGATGGACACGATCATGCCTGCCGCCGATCTGGTGATCTCACGCGCGGGATCGACCTCGATCGCCGAGATCGCTGCGTTGGCGATCCCTTCGATCCTGGTGCCCTTCCCGCATGCCACCGGAGATCACCAGCGCAAGAACGCTCGAGCGCTCACCGAGGTGGGAGCCGCGGTCATGCTTGACGATGATGATCTGGACACTCCGCTCTTTGGAAAGACCGTCACCGATCTGATCGCAGATCAAAACACCCGCGAAGAGATGAGTCGTAGATCTCGCTCGTTGGCAACGCAGGACGCGCTCAGCGCACTGGAACACGTTGCTCGCACCAGTGCGCAAGCTGGGCGAGCCAAGATAGGGGAGAGGTAGCAGTGAAACGCGAAGAGTCGCTCGATACGATCGAGGGTGCCGAGCATCCTCTCGCCCACGTCCACTTCATCGGGATCGGGGGAGCGGGGATGAGTGCACTTGCGCGCGTCCTCTTCAAACGCGGTGTTGCGGTCAGTGGATCCGATATGAAGGAATCTCGTTATTCACGCGCGCTGCGCAAGATGGGAGTCGATGTCATGATCGGCCATGGCGCTGATAATCTGGGAGACGCTGATGTGGTGGTCTATTCGACCGCGATAGCGCAAGACAATCCCGAGTTGCTCGCAGCCAAACAGCGCGGCATACCGATGTGGCACCGTGCCCAGATGCTGGGATATCTTGCCGGAGATCAGCGCACCATCGCGATTGCAGGAACGCATGGCAAGACATCGACCTCGGCGATGGTGACCGCCATGATGCGTGCGATGGGACAGGACCCCTCGTTCTGTGTCGGTGGAGAGATCGATGGGATCGACACCAACGCCGATCATGGGTCGGGCAGCTACTATGTCGTCGAGGCCGATGAAAGCGATGGGTCATTTCTGCACCTGAACCCCTATATTGCTGTCATCACCAACATTGAGGCCGATCATCTGGACCACTACAGTGGTATCGAGGAGATCATCGATACTTTCGTCGCCTTTATGCAGCGCGTCGACGAGCACGGCTTCGTGGTCGTCCCCGGTGATAACCACGCGCTGGTCGCGCTCGCCCAAGCCAGCGGCAAACGAGTTGTGACCTACGGTAGCGAGCCGGAATGCGATATCGTCTACCGCGTCACCGAGCGTGTCGGTCTGGGATCGCGATTCGAGTATCTCATCGATGGAAAGCTCGTCGGGACCGCACTGATGCAAGCACCCGGAGATCACATGATCTCGAATGGGTGCGCTGCCTTGGCGGTAGCCTACTGTGCCGGTCTTGATATGAGAGAGGCAGGAGAGGCTCTGTCGACCTATAGCGGAGTCCGTAGACGCTTCGATCTGATCGGTGAGGTCGCAGGAGTGACCGTCGTCGATGATTATGCCCATCATCCGACCGAAGTAGCCGCCATGCTCAAAGCAGCTGCCGAGCTTGACTTCAAGCGCGTGATCGCCCTGTTCCAACCCCATCGCTATTCGCGCACCAATGCGCTTGAGCATGAGTTGGCTCTTCTTTTGATGGGGTGCATCGCGTCGTATTGCTGGATGTCTATAGCGCAGGTGAGGCACCGATACCAGGGGTGAGCGGACGCACGATCTGCGACGCCATTCTCGATCACGATTCACGCGCGCAGGTGACCTATCTGCCGCATCGCAAAGACACGGTACGCTATTTGAGCTCACTTGCTCGTCCTGGCGATCTGGTCATGACGATCGGTGCCGGCGATGTCACCGCGATCGGACCAGAACTGGTCAAAGAGCTCACCCGCATCCAGGATGAGAAGAACGCACAACAAACGGAGGTCGTCTCATAGACGTATCGCAAAGACAGAGATTTGAGGCACTTGAAGAGCAACTGACCTCGATTGCAGGAATCACGGTCACCGCTGCGGTACCTCTGAGCGCACATACCACCTTGCGAATCGGTGGTCCCGCAGCCCTGTGGGTCTCCGTCGATGTGCTCAGCGATGACTATAACAACCTCTTGCAGGTGATCGCTCTTTGTCGATCGCATGATGTTCCCTTCTTCACCATGGGCTCAGGCAGCAATATCTTGGCACCTGACGCCGGCTATGATGGTGTCATCATCGCCCTGGCGCGTGGTGTGGCTGCGCCTCGCATTACCGACAACGCGGTCCAGGTCGATGCGGGCTCTCTTTTGGGTGATCTGGTACGGACAACAGCCCAACTTGGGTGGAGCGATCTGGAGTTCCTTGTCGGTATACCGGGAACGGTCGGTGGAGCGCTTGCCATGAACGCGGGCACCGCTAAGCGGTGGATCGGCGAGGTGGTCAAGACCGTGACGGTGCTCGACCTTTCGAGAACAGATCAGGTGGAACTGCAGTATCTTTCTGCCGACGAGATCACGTGGGGCTACCGCTCCTCTTCACTGCGGGATGCGGCCCTGATCCTTGCAGCAGAGCTGTTCTTGAAGGAGCGTCAAGACCCTCTAACCATACAAAAAGACCTACAAGAGCGGCTTGAGCTGCGCAAGAAGTCCCAGCCTTTATCGCTTCCCAACGCGGGAAGCGTGTTCAGGAATCCTGATGGAGATAGCGCAGGCAGACTCATCGAAGCGGTAGGATTAAAGGGCAAAACGATAGGTGGTGCGCAGTTCAGTGAGCTGCACGCTAACTTCATCGTCAATCGAGGTAATGCGTCAAGCGAGGACGTGATGGCGCTTATAAAGGATGCACAACAACGAGTTTTCGAGGAATATGGCGTTAGATTACAAAAAGAGATCCGACTACTGGGAACAGAAACGTAAGGTCGAGACCACTCCGCGCCGGCGTCATCAGCGCAAGCGTGTCGAGGTATCAACTTCGGTGCCCAAAGAGATGCTTGCTGCCGACGGTGGCGAGAAGGTCGTTTTGCGTGCCAAATCAAAGTACCCTGAAATGACCCACAAACCCGAGCGGCAAAAGATACAGGTAAAGAAACGCGAGTCTCGCCCCAAAGCCGCGAAACGACGCGCCGGATTCGAGATCGTGCCCGACGCACCGCCGGTCGAACATGATGCCGATCCGATCCGTGCCAAGGAAAGACGTAAGGTCAATCAAAAACGCATCGAGCGGCAAAGGCGCGTGCAACGCACCAACATTCGTACGGTGGTCGTCATCATCGTCACCGGGATCATACTTGCCGCGCTCCTGGGTAGTGTGGTCGCCTTTTTGCGCTCACCCTATTTCGCGATCGATGACTATACCGTGAAGGGCACGAACTATCTGACTTCCTCCAACGTCTTGTCCTATATCGAGACCGATGAGCAGACTTCGCTTCTCGCCCTTGATGCTGCACAGCTCGAGGAATCACTCCTGGTCAATCCGTGGGTCTTGGAGGCTACGATCAACAAGAAGATCCCTTCAACGCTTGAGGTCGTGATCGTTGAGCGCAAGCCAGCCGGTATCGTCTCGATGGTCAACAAGGAGAGCTGGCTGGTCTCCGAAGATGGGATATGGCTCGGCCAGGTCATACGGGACGGCGAGAGCATAGCGGCGGTCGATCCGGCAGGAGAGCATCCCGACATAACCCTTGATGAGAGCGTGCTGATCGTGATCGAAGATATCTCGCCGACCGAGAACACTTTTGGAACTCCGGTGCAATCAGAAGAGGTGATCAATGCGATCGAGGTCCTACAAGGGCTCGACAGTGGCCTGCGTGAGCAGGTGCAGACCTTGAGCGCGCCCGAGATCCCCTTGACCAAGATCATCACCCAAGAGCATGTCGAGATATTGGTCGGTAGCTCAAAAGACATTGCTGAGAAATCTAAGATCGCTCTTGCGCTTCTCAAAGAACACGAAGGCAAAGTCACGCTGATCGATGTACGCAGCGTCGACAAGCCGACATGGCGCGGCCTTGACACCGAACTTGAGTAAGTGCTCGAGACTCGCAGAGGTAGCAGCCAACCTGAACGACGCATAAAACAGCAGAGCCTGTGACCAAACTGTAATCTTATAGAACCGCACAAAAATACCCTTTGAACTGGTAATATGATGAACCCTCAACTATTCCTTGAGAGATTTGTACGAAAAAAAGCTCACGACCGTGATAACAATGCGAGTATAGAGTGTTATGAATTTGCATTTAAGTACTACTTGAATGTTGGTCAAAGAACCTAACAGGTCGTTAAAGTTGTAGTAGAAGGACGAGGAGAACAATATGTTGGAGACCGGTGCAAATTACCTCGCAGTGATCAAGGTCATAGGCGTTGGTGGCGGTGGGACCAATGCGATCAATCGAATGATAGAGGCAGGGGTGAAAGGCGTCGAGTTCATCGCGGTCAACACCGACGCACAAGCTCTGCTGATGAGTGATGCGGACTACAAGGTCCACATCGGTGTGAACTTGACCAAGGGCCTGGGAGCAGGAGCGAATCCTCAAGTAGGTATGGAAGCCGCTGAGGAGAACCGCGATGAGTTGCGCGAAGCACTCCAGGGCGCCGATATGGTCTTTATCGCTGCGGGCGAAGGCGGAGGTACCGGCACCGGTGCGGCTCCGGTCATCGCACGCATCGCCAAAGAAGAGATCGGAGCACTTACCGTCGGTATCGTGACCCGCCCCTTCTCGTTCGAGGGACGCAAACGCGCCCAGCAAGCCGAAGAAGGTATCAAAGAGTTGCGCGAAGCGGTCGACACCCTCATCATCATCCCCAACGATCGTCTTCTACAGATCGCAGAGAAGAAGACCTCGATGCTTGATGCATTCCGCTATGCTGATGACGTCTTGCGTCAAGGCACGCAAGGTATCACCGACCTGATCACCATACCGGGTCTTATCAACCTCGACTTCGCTGACGTGCGCACCATCATGGAAGATGCCGGATCGGCGCTTATGGGTATCGGGGTATCGGCCGGTGACGATCGTGCGACCGAAGCTGCGACCGCTGCCATCTCAAGTCCGCTGCTCGAGTCCTCGATCCAAGGTGCAAACGGGATCTTGCTTTCGATCGCTGGTGGAAGTGACCTGGGCATCCTTGAAGCCAACCAAGCAGCCGAGATCGTCGCCAACTCCGCTTCACCTGATGCCAACATCATCTTCGGTACCGTCATCGATGACGCGCTCGGAGATGCGGTACGTGTCACCGTGGTGGCGACCGGATTCTCCGGCACGAAGCCGGGTAGCAACCGGATGGGTATGACCGGTGTCGGGGGAGATACCGTCGGTTTCACGCCTCTAACCTTAGGTGGGGACGATGACGATGCCGATGGTCTTGAGCTACCTGATTTTCTCAAGACGCGCTAGAACGCTCTCATACCATGGGTAGCAGGTAGCGAAAGTACAATACGATGCATGCGCCCACCTTGAGCAGAGT
>WQXV01000064.1 GCA_009781565.1 Actinomycetes bacterium | reverse complement strand
TGGAACGCATTGCCGCACCACCAGACATGGCGGTGTTACTGGTGCTTGTCCAGGTACCTGTCCACGTGAAATTTGCATTGGTCTCTTCGATGGGCGTGCTGATCAGCGGAGCTTGAGAAGTGGGTGTCTGCAGCACCGATCTTGGCAGTCTTTAGCTCGGTCCTGTCGTAGCTGTAGCTGTAAGCCGCACTTTGATCCAACCTGTCATAGTTGGTCGCGACCAGCTTGTTGCCAGCACTGCTGTATGAATAGGTAAGATTGCCACTGCTTTTGTTTCTTAATCGTAAAAATGAAATCACGCTGCCGCAGCTCAGATATTGCCTACATAGACGTGCGCGAGATGCTGACGCGCGACATCACGCAGCTTGAAGAGCGACTCGCGTGAGGTGGGGGACTTATCCGCATACTTATAGCGCGGGAAGAATCGTGTCAGATGCAGAGGGATCTGCGGGTCGAGCGAGGCGATCCAGCGCGCCTGCGCGTCCATCTCATCAAGCGAGTCGTTCTCGCCTGGCACCACCAGTGTCGTGATCTCAAGATGACAGTGCTCGAAGACTGCCTCGATCGTCTTCCTGACCGGTTCCAGATGCCCACCCAGTTTTCGATAGAATGCCTCACTGAACCCTTTAAGATCCACATTCATCGCATCGATACGTGGGAGGATTTCGAGAAGTGGATCCTGGTTGATATACCCATTGGTCACCAATACATTGGCAAGTCCTGCATCGGCAACCAGTTGGGTGCAGTCGGAGACGAACTCATAACCGACCAACGGTTCGTTGTAGGTGTAGGCGACCCCGATATTGCCCTCTGCTCTGGCTTGTTGTGCTAACTCGATGACCTGCTGGGCGCTCACCGATCGTCCGCTCTCCCACTGCGTGCCGTACTCGTGCGAAATATCATAGTTTTGACAGAACGGGCAGTTCAAATTGCATCCGTAACCACCCAAAGAAAGGATCATCGATCCGGGATGGAATCGATAGAGCGGTTTCTTCTCGATGGGGTCCAGAGCTAGCGAGGATACTTTGCCGTATCCGATCGCCTCAAGCGTCCCCTCCTCGTTCTTGCGTACCCCGCAACGTCCGATCCTGCCCGCTGCGATCACGCACGCATTCGGACAGAGTTGGCAGAGAACCGATTCGTTCTCATTCTTCTCATAGAACTGCGCATCATTCATGACGGATGACCTCGAATCGCTCGAGCGAGAGAGGTGTGCCGGGAGCGATACCCGCCTTTTGGCGCGCGATAGCTATCTGCTGATCGACCGTGTCAACTCCCTCAAGATTGGGCAGGAGCAATCCTCGGCGCGGGCCGCTTGACACGATCACCCCAAAGCGCTTGACGTCGAGCTGATCAGGGCTCGAGATAGGTTCAGGTTGAGAGAGGATATCGACCTTGTAGTCCAGATCTGCTAGTTCTGATGGGGCGACCGGCGCGAACCGGGTATCGGAGAGCCCCGCCGAGACCGCGTTTTGGATGATCTCGTGAGCGATCGAGTCGGTCGTCGGAGCGATGGTGCCGATGCATCCACGCAACTCCCCGTGCTTGTGCAGTGAGACGAACACACCAGCTTGTTTCTCAAGCAGTTCGGGGTCCAGATCATCGGGTACAGCAAGCCGATGCCCGGTCGCGAGGCGATGCTCGAGCGACTGTTGCGCGAGAGCTTGGTAGGGATCCTCGTAGCGAGGCCGATCTGTTTCGCCCATGAGGCAACCTTTCTCAAGATCAGTGAGGCACTTGCGCGACGCATCTGGTCGAGTCGGGGTGAAGGACGCGACCGCGTAACCGACTCCGAAGGGGCCTTCGTAGGAGAGGAGTTCTGAGTCGATCGCATATCCATCAAGGGTTCCCGCAAGCACCATGATCGAGTTGAATCCGCACTCCGCCCCTTCAGCTCGTAACCGCTCGTCGATGGTGAAGAGCTCACACAGATCACCGGAAGCAAGGATGCCGGTCAGGGCACGGTCGAGTTCCCTGCCTTGCGGAACCGTGCCGTAATGGCTACCGGGTAGTTTGTGCGAGAGGTCGCCGCTTGCAGCCAATACGACTTTTCTTCCCACTGCTTGCGCTGCCGCAGCGATGCATTGACCCAGTCGGTAGTGATCGGCAGGACTGAGGCCTGACTGGGCGATACGTATCATCCTGTAATCAGCAAAGCTCTGATCGATGAAATACATCGGGACGGTGACCCCATGGTCAAGCGTTGGGTCTTGCTCTCCCTCGAATCCCGCCGGGAGGCTCGCGCGTGCGCACTCTGCTATGATGCTTTGCGCAAGCTCGACGTCGTACTCCTTGGCAAATCGGGTGCTTGCTGCACCGAAACGCGCCAGATCGCCCTCGGCTCCGTTGCCTGGTGAGATATGAAAATAGTCCTGATAGACAGAACCATGGGGTGTGATGAACACCAAGGTGTCCACAGCGAGCTGCGCTATCTTATCAGCAGCGATCTCATAGGCTTGCAGTGTTGCAGAGATCGTGCGTTCCTCACCTCTACCCACCGTAGGGACTGCCAGCGGAGGATGGGGAAAGAGAAATGCTTTTATAATCGACATGACCATCGCCTCCTGATAGTATCTGCTACCCCTCCACCATACCCCAGTTTTTCCGAATGTGCGCACGACGATCGATGCATCGGTCGAGCATCGGCCGACAGTGGCTCGCTTTGCTCGCTTTGCTGCAAACGCTTTAGCGTCGTCGGCTCTCCAGATGAGTCGGACCACTACGCTATAATGGCTCTCATGACGATTGAAGAGAACGCGCACACGCCCCCGACCATCGAGGTCAAGACTCTCGTGGTCGGATCGGGTCCCTCCGGGTTTGCGGCCGCGTACTACGCCGCCCCTGCCGGCAAGGTGCTCATCATCGACAAGTTCACCCTGCCGCGCGACAAGAGCTGCGGTGGCATGATCCATCCCCTCTCACAAGAAATACTGAAAGACATCGCCCCGGTACCAGAGTGGATGCTCCTTGATCCGTCAAGTGTGTACTTCCGTTACAACGATTGGGACAAAGGGCGCATCCGCAACACCGATCTCGCATTTCTCAACGTCGATCGCGCCCCCTTTGACGAGTGGCTGCTCCAGCAGCTGCCCGATGGGGTCGAGGTCATGGATTCTACGCGCTATATCTCGCATGCACCGCGTCCTGATGGTCGTCTTGATGTCGTGGCACAAAAGGGCGACGAGCAGTTCGCAATCATATGCGATTTTCTTGTCGGCGCTGACGGAACGCGCAGCTCGGTCAGAAAGAGCCTCGGTCTCAATGATTTCGAGAAGTATGTCACCTTGCAGGACTTCTGCATTCTGGAAGGTCCCATCGCTCCGGCATTCGATTGTTTTTGGTTCGACGCGATTCCCGAGTTGGGAGTCGGCTACGTGATCCCCAAGTCCGAACGCGTCCTGGTCGGGCTGATCTATTATCCCGGCACCAAGAAGGCGCATGAGCTCCAGGATCGCGCCCTTGAGATCCTGCGCGAGCGCCTGCCCATCGGTGAGACGATCAAACGTGAAGCATGGGCCGCGCTCAAACACAGCGACATCAATGACATCAGTCCCGGCATCGGGCGGGTGCTGCTGACCGGTGAGGCGGGTGGTTACCTCTCGCCGACCTCAGGCGAAGGGATCAGCTGGGCGCTGGACAGTGGACGTGCCGCTGGTCGCGCGATCGCTCAAGACCTCGGTGACGAGACCCTAGCTGCCTACGCCGCCGGTGTCGAGCATCTGCGCCGCGATATCGCGCGCCGTCTGTGGGTGTTTCCCATCATGAACAGCCGCTGGGGCAAGACGCTCATGGGCTATGTGCCACGTACGGTCATCAGCAAAGCTACGCATTATCTCTAATTTATAAAAGTCAGCGCGCACTGCGCTTCCTCAAGATCTTTCTGAGAATAATCGCTCAAAGCCCCGTGTGCCCTTAGGCGCACTTGGAGTAGCCGCAGGCACGGCAGACGGCACAGCCGCTCTCGTGCTCCAGCGCACTCCCACACTCCGGACAGGCCCCGTTGAGGTTGTCGAGCTCGTTGGTGATCTTGCTCACGCCGTTGGTCGTCGAGCCATTCTGGATGTATTCGAGCGCATGCTCCATCGAGATCGCGATCGCGTCCGCACAGGAGAGCACCTTGCCGCCTTCAGCCCATGCCGGGGACGGGCAGCGGATACCGCGCAGCTGCTTGATCAGCGAGTCGGGATCGACACCTGCGCGCAGACTGGTCGATATCATACGGGAGAGCGCTTCGCACATCGAGGAGGCGCATCCGCCGCTCTTGCCCATCTGCGAGAACACCTCGCACATGCCATGCTCATCCCAGTTGATCGTGACATAGAGGTTGCCACAACCGGTCTGCACCTTCTCAGTGCGTCCATGGGTGACCGCGGCACGCGCACGCGGTGCCAGAGTCCCGGGAGCTCCGGCCGTCACCGGCTCGGCTGCTTCAAGGTTTTGAGAGCTCTTGCCGGTCGTGAGCACCTGCATGTCCTTGGATCCGTCGCGATAGATCGTGACCCCTTTGACCCCCAGCTCGTTGGCCAGATCATAGACCAGACGCACATCCTCGGGGGTCGCGTCGTTGGAGAAGTTCACCGTCTTGGACACCGCGTTATCGGTGTGCTCCTGGAAGGCCGCCTGCGTCTTGATATGCCAGATCGGCTCGATATCATGAGCGGTCACGAACACGTTCTGTACATCATCAGGCACATCACCGATCCCGTGGAGCGATCCGTTATCGGCGATCATTCCCATCAGCTCGGGGGTGTAGAACCCGCGATCCTTGGCCTTGCTCTCGAACAGCGGATTGACCTCGATGAGGCGATCGTTATCCATGACGGTGCGCACATAACTCAGCGCGAACAGGGGCTCGACGCCACTTGAGCAAGCCGCGATGATCGAGAGCGTCCCGGTCGGAGCGATCGTGGTGACCGTCGCGTTGCGGATGGGCTCCTCGCCGCGAGCCGCATAGACCGACTGGTCGAAGTTGGGAAACGCGCCACGCGTCATAGCAAGTTCGCGCGATGCGGCCTTAGCCTCGTCGTCGATGAACTTCATGATCTGCTTACCCAGCGCGACCGCTTCCTCGCTGTTGTAGGGGATATCGAGCATGACCAGCATATCGGCCCATGCCATGACCCCTAGACCGACCTTGCGGTTGGCGCGTACCATCTCGTCTATCTTGTCGAGCGGATACTTGTTGACCTCGATGACGTTATCGAGAAAATGGATCGAGCGGTGTACGACATCGCGCAGTTTGTCCCAATCGACATCCATGCCATCATCGGTGACCGCCAACATCCGCGAGAGATTGATCGAACCCAGGTTGCAGGCCTCATAGGGCAGCAGCGGTTGCTCGCCACAGGGATTGGTCGCTTCGAACTCGCCGACATTCGGCGTGGGGTTATCAGCATTGATGCGATCGATAAAAAGGATGCCAGGGTCTCCCGTCGCCCAGGCAAGATCGACGATCAGCTCGTAGACCTCGCGCGCATCGAGCTGGCCTGCCACCTCTTTGGTGCGCGGGTTATAAAGCGTATATTTCTTGCCGTCCTTGACCGCATCCATGAACTCCTCGGTCAACGCGACCGAGATGTTGAAGTTGGAGAAATCACCATCCTTCTTGCACTTGATGAAATCCATGATGTCGGGATGATCGACGCGCAACACGCCCATGTTGGCACCTCGGCGCGTACCCCCCTGCTTGACCGCCTCGGTCGCCTGATTGAATACGCTCATGAAGGTGATCGGACCGGAGCTGACCCCTTGGGTCGAGCGCACATTATCTCCACTGGGACGCAGACGTGAGAACGAGAAGCCGGTGCCGCCTCCTGATTTGTGGATGAGCGCGGTATCGCGCACCGAGTTGAAGATCTCCTCCATCGAATCGCCGACCGGAAGCACGAAGCAGGCGGAGAGTTGCTGCAGGTCGCGTCCGGCATTCATCAACGTCGGTGAGTTGGGCAGAAACTCCAGATCGGTCATCAGCGCGTAGAAATCTTGAGCGACGGAGGCGACCTCCTCGTCGGTAGCACCCCAGACCTTCTCGGCGCTGGCGATGTTTTGCGCAACGCGCTCGAACATATCCGAAGCGTTCTCGATCGGGTTTCCTGCTTCATCTTTTTTTAGATAACGGCGCTCGAGCACGGTCAGTGCGTTGGGTGCCAATTTCTCGTTGATGCTGGTATCGTATGCCGTTGTCACTTTTTCCCCTTTTTATCGCCAAACCACTATATATTGAGTTATGCGAGTGTAGTACACCCTATATATAGCGTCAAGGAGATTTTTGACCCTTGTCAACCAACCGACATATTGCACGAAAAATCGTAGTGATTTCGTCATTTTATTTTTGGTGATTTGCCGGATTTGTATGGTATTATGTCCGCCAAAACTTTTGGCGATCCTACTAGATCACGTTGGGCATGAGCTCCAATTCCGATTCAACTCTCTCACCTGCAAATTTGACGGCCACACGTGCGTCAGCGAGTTCGGGGGCTTGCTCGCGAGCGATGATCAGGTTGGTTGCGGCGATGGCGACCTCCACCATGTCCTCGGTAGGCTCGGCAGTGGTCAGTCGCTGCATCTGCAGTCCGGGCCACAGCAAGATCTTGACATACCAGCGATCAGCGCGCGGTCCTGCCCACTTGACCGTGACCTCATAGGCCAGTCCTGCGACCAAGGGCAGCAGG
>WQXV01000063.1 GCA_009781565.1 Actinomycetes bacterium | reverse complement strand
CTCGGCAGAGATGGTTCCGCTCACACCGGTTGCCGTGGTGCTGTAGCCATCGGTATTAGCTTCGACCTCATCGACGATATAACTCACACCAAGTGGGATGCCAGATATCGTGCGACTCTGTCCTCCACGAAGATTGAAGGGCACCCCTGAGGCTACCCCATCATAGGTACCTCCATCTGAGAAGCTCACGGTAAAGCTGAACTCGCGGTCCGCCTCGGTGTTGTTACCTGAGAGCACCTTGGTAACGATAAGTGTTCCCGTCTCTGTATCAGCTCGGTTGCGTGTATTGACAAAGGCAGCCTCACACGGCGTCGCAGAGATGATGCCGACCTGGCCGGTTGCGGTGGTCATATACCCATCAGCGTCGGCTTCGACCTCTAGGACAGCATAGCTCACCTGATAGGGTATGCCGGTAATGGTTCGCTCTTGTCCACCTTTGAGTGTGAAGGGCACACCTGAGGCGACCCCGTCATAGGTACCCTCATCGCTAAAGTCTATGACGAAGTGGAAGTCTGCTGTGGGGTCGGTGTTGTTGCCGAGAAGTGCCTTTGACACCTTTAGAGTTCCTCTGAGCACTTCCTCACTGTTTCTGGTATTGGTAAAGATGGCCTCGCAAAGATCAGAGCTGATCTCTCCGCTCTGTCCGGTCGAGGTGGTGATATAACCATCAATGTCGGCTTCTGCTTCGGTAACTGAGTAGGTCACTCCGGCAGGGATGCCGGTGATGAGGCGGTCTTGCCCACCCTGAAGCGTGAAGGGTACTCCTGACCCCACTCCATCATAGGTGCCTTCATCGCTAAAGATCACCGTGAAGTGCCAGTCTCTGCCCACCTCGGTATCGTTTCCATCCAGAAGTTTTTCAACGCGCAAGATACCGGTCTGATCATCGGATTGGTATCGCGTGTTGGTAAAGACCGCATGGGACAGGTCGGAGTTGATCGTGCCGCTGGCCTCGGTCGAGGTGGTGAGATAACCGTCGCTGTCAGCTTCGGCTTCTTCAACGGCATAGAACACGCCTTGCGGAATGCCGCATATCTCTTTGGACTGTCCACCTCTAAGCGTGAAGGGCACGCCGGATGCGACCCCATCATAGGTGCCCTCATCTGAGAAGGTCACGGTAAAGGTCCAGTCTCTAGCCGCCTCGGTATGGTTGCCGACCAGATCCTTTGACACCGTGAGATCTCCAAGAGCTTTATCCCGATGATTGGTAAAGGTAGCGACCGCGCCATTAGCGCTCATGGTTCCGCTGGCTCCGGTTGAAGTGGTCTCATATCCGTCACTGTCAGCTTCTGCCTCTGCCACCCCATAGACCACCCCTTGCGGGATGCCGCTGATGGTGCGCGACTGCTCACCCTTGAGTGTGAAGGCAACACCGGAAGCCACCCCATCATAGGTACCGCCATCTGAGAAGGTCACGGTAAAGGTCCAATCTCTGGACGCCTCAGTGTCGGTCCCGGTAAGCAGCTTGGACACCACAAGAGACCCGGTGGGCAGATCGTCATATTCTTGGTAGTCGTTAAAGAATCCGATGGACTCATCATAGTAATCAGACCAAGCTATATCGGACCAGCCAACCTCGGATCCTATCTCTCTTGACTTGACTCTCATCGGATCGTTTACATGCAAGATGCCAAGGTAGGAGACATAGGTGACCTCCACCTCGACTAAGTACTCATGGTTATCGTTTATCCAGGCTGGATCCTCATATCCGGCAGATGGGCCCTTCTCTCGGATCACATAGCAGTAGTGTCCCGGGCTATCCATAGCCGGAAGGGTTAAGGTCGTGGTGGTCTCGAGGCTCGTCGCGGTAGCTGTGGCGACAGGACTAGCTCCCATACCAGAGGTGCTATCCCACCGATACAGGTCAAAGTCAAAGGACCAATCAGCCGGAACGCTTGCCTCCTCTGATTGCAGTACTGACTTGGTAAGGATCACCTGTGCATCAGTGATTGACTTGGGATGATAGCGGTTCTCAAAGTTCAGAGAGCTGTGACCCTGCTGGTCATAGGCAGTGGCGATCTCATCGAAGTTGGTCCAGTCATCTTCTCCCCATACCAGCTCGTCATAGTTGGCCTGCATGATCGGGGATGTGATAAAACCGGTCGGCGAGGTCGAGTCTTTGGCTATGGTCGCCTTGACGAAGTAGGTCGTCTCATCCAGTATCCAGTTCGGATCGGTGCTGCTACATGCAGTCTCGGTGATCAAGAAGTAGTAATCGCCGTCGAAGAACTCCTTGACCTCGTCAAAGCTGAACGATCCCGCACCGATTCGTGATGCGGTCCGATACACGATCGCAGGACTGTCCTTGACCGGAGATCCGCCCGATTCGGTCAATATGAAGGAGCCGTCACGAGCGACCTGGATCATCTCGAAATTGAAGGTCACCCCACCAGGTAGGGTCAGCCACTGCGCTACCTCGGCGATCGTCTTGGTGCCGCCCAACGCGATGTTAGCTCCTCGCTCGGTTTCATGTGTCTGCATGTTGATGCTTGTAAAGACCAGCGTGATCGCATCGTCGTCAACGATCATCCCGAAAGAGCCTTGCCCACCTTCGGGCAGCTCATCTATAATTAGATCGTTTGCCTCAAGATAGAAGCGATAGACGTGGGAATCTCCAACATATCCGTCGGGCGTGTGTGTCTCCGCAATCTCGTAATAACCACGAGAAGGGAGCAAAAATGGTGACGCAAGCGGGGGCGCCAGTGTCGTGACCATACTGCGTGTGCCGGTCCAATCGGCTCCGCTATAACGATAGAGCGTGAACTCGGCACCTTCTAGATCGACACGATCGTCAACCGAGCCCTTGTTTATATCAAGATAGAACGGGATCGGCTCTCTCTTGATCTCGATCTCCGCATCGGTGCTATCCCAGTCGACCATGAGTGTGTTGGTGTAGACTCCCGCATCGGTCAATGGCCCGACCATGTGATAAAACCTGAAATAGTCGGCATCGACCACCGAAGCACCTTCGTCTAAGCCCTCAAGCGTATAGAGGACAGGACAGCCGGTGGCGGCATGCGTGGTATAGTTGGGCGAATCAAGATCATGACAGAGCTCAGGACAGAGTATGTCATCAAGTGAGGTGAATTCATCGCAGAGCAGCTCTTTGGTGGTGATGTTTCGCGCTGCTGCGTCAGCTGCTTGGTAGCGATCCCGAACATAACGAGTTATCGCACCGTAAGCCCATACGCTTTCAACGTCGCCTCTCAGTGTCTTGACTAGCATTGCAGGGGCACCGATGACAGAAGCGGACGCCCCCATGGTATTGCCGTCCATGCTGTCTGGAGTAATGCCCACGATGCTCTCGTCTGAAAGCCCTATAGTTTTCAGGGTGGGAAAACTACCATCATCTGCACTGGGCGCGCTCGGCGCTATCGGCAGATTCCATACCGTATCGAAATCCCATCCTGGGTAGTGAGTCTCGACCTGAGCGGGATCTTGCAAGTCGTCTCTGGGGACCGCAAGTCCATACTGGGAGGTCAGCGAGTTGTTTGCAGCTGATACCGTGATCGTTGCATCATGAGAGGTGAACTTCATATCTGCGACCGCACGTATATTGGTGTTGGTGACACTAGCCACTGCGGTGAGTACCCGAAAGGCTCCCGTACCGGTCGGATATCGGGTATTGATTCTTGGATTTGCCGCGAGCACACTTTGGCTGCTATAGGCACTGGGGCTTCCTACGGTATAGTAGCCACGAGAACTCACACCGGAGATCGAAGCAGTGGTGGCATCGATGTCCATCTCAGAAAGACTCCATCTGACCCGATAGCCTCCAACACCCCATACGATCTGATTGCTTACCGTTGCCGGTTCTTCTTGCCAAATGCTCCCGTCTGTCGAGCAGTTATAGACATTCACACCGTTGTAGTTGTCAGAAGGCGTGATGCCTGCGGTCAAGGCGAGGGGGGCACCGTATTGGAGCATCTCCACATCAACGTGACATCCATCGATTATGGCAGTACCTTGGCCATTGCAATAGATTCGAGCAGCGATTCCTGCCATGGCGGAGTACGCGTTGCTTTGATATCTCAGTACTTCGCAAAGGCTCAGGTCGTTATCAGGATTGTCTTCGTTGAGCCGCAGATTGCTCGCCAATGTGGTGTCCAAAACATCGCAGGTCGCAATTCTGAGTGCACCTGAATAGGCGACTGTTGTCGTATTTATCGATCCTCCGAGGATGCCGCCTGTCAGACCATTGCCTTTGAGAGAGGAGTTTGTGACCAAGCAATCATAAATATTTGCGTTCGTTCCATTGAAATAGTCAGCATTGCTTACTGCTCCGAGGATTCCACCGATTATCGGTTGGTATCCGTACGCATCAACGTCGATGTTGAAATCATTGACCCAATTGTTATTCCACAGAAGTCTGATCCCCGTATTTGAGATCTGGTAGAATCCGCCGATTCCACCGTAATGATACCCTCGTGTCGTCGACACAGGTATCTGATCTTCCAGAATGGGGTTAATGGTAAACCCATCGACTTTGCAGTTAGCAATACCGGCGATCGATGCCCAGCCGACGATTCCACCGATATCGGTTCCCGTCGCGTTGATCTCCACATTGGAGACCTCACAGTAGTTGATCGGGTTTCCCGTCAAGCACTCAGAACTCATGCTCGTTTCACTGGTACTTCCTACAATGCCACCGAGTCTTGATCCTCCAGTTATTGTCGAATCTTCGACAAAGCATCGAGTGAAGCGACCATAGCGCATGAACGAGGAAAAATCTCTTTCACTATTAAGGCCTACCATACCGCCGCCCATATTGGCGGCATAGATGTCTGAGTCGTGGATATGGACATCCTGCATGATCGAATAATCTGAGACGTGAAGCCCGGCGATTCCGCCGACCCTCTCTCTACCTCGAGCTTCGACATTGGCTGCGTCGATGTTTCGCACCACGCCAGTATTCGAACCGACTACTCCACCAATATTGATTCCGGCGAGCGCATCGTCGTCGTCAAGTTTTCCACCATCTACCACCACACCGTTGAGACGACATTCCCATATCGCGTCTCTATCCGTCGCTGCATTACCTCGGTACAGACTAGTCCCCGCAATGCCACCGAAGTATGAACCTTCGACTTCGGCATCGGAAGGGAGCGTTCCACCACCGACCGTCACATTTTTCAGGACTGTATTTTGCATCGTCCCACGCGTTCTGCCCGCAATCCCACCCAGATAGCTTCCCGCATGGGCACCGGCAAACTCGCCATCATCAATCACACCGCCATATACTTTAACGTTCGCCAAAGTAAGGTTGCGGAGCACACCAGTCGTAGTGGTAGTGCCTTCGTTATAGCCGGTCACACCACCAACATAATTCGCACCATATACCGTCACATTATCAAGTACGACATTCTCGATGATGTTGTTGTTGCTCGCAGCGATTGCACCGACTCTGGAACCTGACACATATCCTGAGGTCTTGCCGGTGATCACCGAGTCAGTCATCACAAGATTGCGGACTGTCCCGTTGTTGGTGGCGAACAAGCCGAGGTTGTTACCGGTCGTCGTCGGGTTGAAACCCGCGATGGTGTAGCCCTGACCATCAAAGACAGAACGTGTTCCCAGCGTGATCTGAGGCCACGCAACATTCTCTTTGAAGTACTCGGTCATATCGATGTTGTTCATAAGTCGAAACGTGGTATCAGTAACCCCGTTGTTGAGTACATTTCCCATGGAAGCTAATTGAGATGCGGTATAGATCCGCCTGATCGTTCCGGTATCTGGCCCGCTCATCAACAAATAGTCGGTCGGTAGCTCTTGATAGTTTGAGACCGTCATGCGAAACAGCGCATAATCGTTGGGGATTATCTCTTGATAAATATCATAGGCTCCCTCACCGATAACCGTCTCGGGATCACCGTCGGTGACGGCTACCTTCTTATCCAGTCCGCCGATCGGTTCGGTCTCATTCCAGAAGGAGAAACCGGTCTTGCCTGCATAGGTGAACTCAAGACCGTACTGAATCTGTTTCTCACCATCAAAGAAGATCGACTCGTAAAGGATGCCGGTGATGATATCTTGGCTCGGTGTAAGTAATACGTTTTGCTCACCAGAGACGTTGGCTGCTTTGACATAGAACGGGGTATACATCGGTATTTCATTGAGCCGACTTCCGGTACCATCGCCCTTCGATTCGATGACGTTATCCCAATCGGTTGTCGCCGTATAGGTCGGATAGATGTTATTGCTCGGTCCGTTATTGTTGATGAGGCGTAACGAAGCAGCGCTTCCCGCAGAATACTGAATGTTGAAGGGGCCGACATATCCTGCGTCGTTTACCGCCATGGAGGATGGATAGACTACCGTGACATCGAGCGAATCATTCAGTCCGATTACTCCGAAGCCCGTTCCATAGTAGTAGCTCTGCTCATTTGCGGAAAAGTTGACCGATGGTCTCTTGAAGAATAAATTGTTGTCGAGCCATTCACGGTACCAAACAAGGTCTTGGGTGAGTTTCGCTCCTGCGGTTCGTCCTTTCGCATCAGGATGGATGTTCTGAAGAACTTGAGCTTGACTGAGCGTCCCGTTTTGATACCAGGTGCGTGTCTCAGCGACCGCCCAACGGATCTGCTGGAGGGCTTCTAGGCTGACCCCCATGATCTCGGCGACATGGGTCGCATCTCCGCCTTCACTGTTGACGCGCGTGTAGTTGTTATAGGAGAGCCCCGCCATATGAAGCGCACAGCAAAAGGT
>WQXV01000062.1 GCA_009781565.1 Actinomycetes bacterium | reverse complement strand
CGACGACGCATGTTCTGCACCACGAAGGTGTAACCCTCGTGGTCGATGCGCTCACCGGCGCGTGGGATATGGCCGATCTGCTCGAGGAACCAACCGGCGACGGTATCGTACTCGTCGGAGTCTTCCAGCGGAAAGCCCTGCTCGATGGCATCATCGACCGAGAGACGGCCTTCGACCAACCATGCTTTGTCGTTGAGGGCGATGATGTCGGAGGAGTCGGTATCGAACTCATCGGTGATCTCGCCGACGATCTCCTCGACGATATCTTCCATCGTCACGATACCTGCGCTGCCCCCATGCTCGTCGACCACGATCATCATGTGCATGCGGTGTTTCTGCATCTCCTCAAGAAGCGAGAGAATGTCTTTGGTCTCGGGAATGAACTGGGCAGGGCGCATATGCGCCGTGATGAGCTCCTCACCTTTCTCGGTGGAAAGAGGCCTGACCAGATCTTTGAAATAGGCGATACCGACCACGCTGTCCAGATCACCATGCAGTACCGGGACACGTGAAAGACCGGTGTCTTCAAGCAGAGCCATCACTTCTTTGAGCGTGTCGCTGTCTTGTGCGGCGAGAACATCGACGCGCGGCGTCATGATCTCACGCACGACCGTATCTCCCAGATCGAAGATCTCGTGGATCATACGCTTCTCGGCCTCTTCGAGCGAATCTTGCTCGGTGACGAGCATTTTGATCTCTTCCTCACCGGCCTCATCGTCAAGCTTGTCATCGGTAAGCCCGAGGAGCACGCTGAGTGCATTGGTCGAAAGGGTGAGAAAGCCCACGATCGGTGAGAGTAGTGTCTGGAGCCACCAGATCGGGCGCGAGACGAACTCGGCGACCCAATCGGATTTGATGAGGCCCAACCGCTTGGGTAGAAGCTCTCCGATGACGATACTCAGATAACTCAAGACCAGCGTGATGATGAGGATAGCGATCGCTGAAGCCAGCGGGGTCACCCATGCAAAACCCAACGAGCGCATGAATTGGGTGAGCGGCTCGGCAAAGGTCAGGGTGGCAAAGGCCGAGGATAGGATGTCGATCAGGGTGATGGCGATCTGGATCGTCGAGAGCATACTGGTCGTATCCTCGGTAAGATCCAGCGCGACCGCAGCACCCTTGTGCCCTTCCTCGGCGCGATGGTGCAGTGCAGATTTTCGCGCAGTGATAAGTGCGACCTCAGCCGCAGAAAAGAACCCATTGAGCAAAATGAGTCCCAAAAGAATGAGTATGGGGCTGAGGTAGGATTCCATCACGTGGCGTTGCCGCTTTCTCCCGCAAGCTGGACCATCAACACTCCTATGATAGCGACAATCGCGCCAATAATGGTAAGACTGGTCGGAATTTCACCAAGCCACAACCAAGCGATCACCGCGGCAAAGACCGGGCTGATATTGAGAAAGACCGCCAAGCGGGATGCCGACATCGAGGTCAGCGCATTGTTCCACAGAGCATAGCCGACCAGTGCGGGAAAGATGCCCAGATAGCCGACCGCCGCAAACGCAGAGGGCGAAGCCTCGGGCAGCTCACGCAGTAGCGCAGGCGTAAACAGGAGGAGCGGAATGGTCCCGGCGATGAATGAATAGCAGGTGAAACGCATACCCGAATAGGTCTTGAGCAGCGGTTTTGCCAACACGAAATAGGTCGCGGTCGCCAGAGCGCTGCCGACCAAGGCCAGTGCGTAGATATTGAAGGTAAAGCCACTCACATCCACAAAACCGATGATGATGACACCGATCGTGGAGCACACGATACCCAACCAGCCCCACAGGGTCAACCGTTCTTTGAAAAAGATGATCGAGAGCAGGGCGACAAAGACCGGCGAGAGGGCGACGAGGGCCGCAGCTGCTCCCGAGGCCACCATGATCTCGCCGAAGTTGAACAGGGTGTGATACATCGCGATGCCGAAGAAGCCGGCGATGGCAAAGCGCAAAAGGTCGGTTTTTTTAGGAAGTGGACTGCGCGTCACCAGCAGGTAGGTGATAGCTCCCAGCGACGCGATCGAGAAGCGCAGCAGCGCAAGGGGCCCGGGATCAAGCCCACCCGGGTTCTCGATCGTTCTCAGACCGAACCGGACCACCGGAAAGGCCGAGGCCCATAACAGAAGGGTGGCAAGGATCGACAGGTAGGTCAGCACCGTCGAGTGGGGCTTTACCGTCTGATTCTTATTCTCAACCTCGGTTTTCATGAAGTTCATTATGACAGCATTTCTTCTCCATAAGTTGAATGCGCAATCTCAACTCGGTATAATGAGTGTCCCTCATGCGAGAGACGTAAAACTAGGAAGATGACACGTGAGAGCGACGAAGCGAAAAAGGGCGATTCTTGCGGCATGCATCTTTGTTGCATGCACCTGTCTTTTCATGAGTTCACCTGCATTTTGCGCCTCGATCTATGCATCTTCGGTCAGTCTTGATACGACCCTTGCTGACCCGCTGGCCTTCCTGCCACGCACGCGCTACACCTCACCGTTGACCTCGCGTTTCGGATCGATCGAACAGGTCGAGATGACCGATATCTCCGTGGCAAGCCTCGATATGGATCCCAACCAGCAAGCCCCGGTACAGGTCATCACCTTGACCACCGAGACGACCGCTCCGCGCGTCGCAAAAGTACAGCCTTCCAAGAGTGCGGCAGCCGCCCCCTCGGCAACGGCTTCCCTGCTCGTCGCGGCCAACGCAACCTGGCGCGCGACAGCGCTGACCGGCATGGAGACCGGCTACGTCAACCTCGATGGGACGACCCGCTCCAATGTCGAGACGCCGGCCGAGCTCAAAGGCATGCCTTCTCAGCCCTATCGCGTCACCTTCTACTGTGCGTGTATGGAATGCTGTGGAAAGACCAACGCGATCACGGCAAGTGGCGAGCATGCCACCGCTGGTGTCACGGTCGCCGCTGCAAGCAACATCCTCTTCGGTACGCGCATCTGGATCGAAGGTTACGGCGAACGTGTCGTGCAAGATCGAGGAGGAGCCATCGGGCTCAACCGCCTCGATGTGTATGTCAACACGCATGAGGAAGCGCTCAGCCACGGATCGAGAACGATCCAGATCTGGTTTTTGTAGTCGACCTATGATTTCGGCGCCGGTCGTCTCCATAGACAAAACAATACGATATGATAGGACATGGGTTGCCATTAGTGCTACATGACAAAACGATGGAGGTACGATCATGAGCAAAAACGGATCACTGTCTACATTCATTTTGGGTGGTTTGTGCGGAGCGGTACTGGGAGTACTCTTTGCGCCACGTCCCGGCTATGAGAGCCGCGAGATCCTGATCGATCGCGCTCTGGATTACTGGGACAACGCCGATGATTTCTATGATGCAGCAAGCGACCGCGCAGTCGAGATCTATGCGACCAGCCGCGATGTCGCCATCGATGCGACCGAGCAGGTCCGCTCGAAGATCGAGGCAGCTCGTACGCGCCTGATCGAAGAGGTCGAGTCGGTCTCTGACAAGGCTGCGACCGAGAAGGCTGCGATCGGTGCCGCGAGCGCTTCTGCGCGCAAGGCCGTCGAGCCCTATGCGGTCAAGGCCAAAGAGGAGCTGGGCAAGATCAAAGAGGAGTATGTAGCGGCAAAAGGTGCGGTCGAGGCTAAGATCCCTGAGGCGGTCGAGGTCGACGTGATCGTTGAGGAAAAACCAGTCGCCAAGGCTCCTGCAAAAGCTCCGGCAAAGAAAGCTGCACCGAAGAAAGCAGCTGAGGGAACCGCGTAAGTGCCAGAAACCACCGATAACGCAAGCGATTCCATTACTGCTGAGATCGAGCAATACGCCTACGACCAATCGCTTGCCAATGATGAGAATACCGGTATGATCGCCGCTGTGTTCGCGAATCTTTTGATCCTTGCGATCGCGGCGGTGGTCATCATCGTGTATGCCCGTAAGAAATCCAGCAAGAATTCCTGAGACTCAGATGAGTGCATCGATCCTGCGCAAAGTCTCACTGCGCGAAGTCTATAAATGCATCGTCTTGGACGCTGACGGCAAACGCGTCGGCGTGATCGATGATGTACTCTTCCATCCCACCGAGCCCCGTGCGGTCGGCTACAGCGTGACACCGACCCGGATCGGTCACGTGATCAAGCGAGGTTACAAATACCTCGCACTCGATGCGACAGAACTGGCAGAAGACGGTGAGATCCAGGCGATCCTGCGCAAGGGGGCTTGGAACAAGCGTGCCGTCAAGGACCTCGACTATTCATGGGATGAGTCGGTGATCTGGTACGGGCAGCACATCCACACCGCAAGCGGTCAGCATCTGGGGCGTGTCAGTGATGCACTGTTCAGCCTCGAGGATGGCAGCGTCGGCGCCATCGAGGTCACCGATGGTTCGATCAGTGATGTGACGTTAGGAAAACGCACCATCCCGGTCGAGATGATCGAGCGCTTCGATCTCGATGACATGTATGCGATCGTGGTCGCTGACGAGGCGGCGCGCTGCATCTATCATGGTGGGTTGGCAGTTACTGCCGCTCATGTGACCGATCGGGTGCAAAACGCCGCAAAGGTCGTGGTCGAGCAAGCGCCGATAGTAGTCAAAGCTACGCCTAAAGTCGCGGCAAAGATCGCCAAAGCTGCTCCACGCAAGACCGGACGGTGGGTCGGCGGTCTCAAAAGAAGCTTCCAGGAGGGCTACGAAGAAGGCCTGAGCGAAGAGGACTAGGTCGCGCGCTCGGCCATGACCTCCATCGCATCATCTGCGGTCACCACACCCAACAGTTTGCCCGTGTCATCGACGACCGGGATTGCCAACAGATTATACTTTGCCATGGTCTCAGCTACCGTATCTTGATCGATCTCAGGATCGAGCGTGATCAGATCGGTGGTCGCAAAATCAGCCAGGGGGGTAGCACCCTTGTGGAAGAGAAGATCGCGCAACGAGACCGACCCGGTCAGCTTGCCCTCATCATCGACCAGATACAGATAGTGATGACCTTCGCGGTCCTCATCCTCTGCGCGGATCGCTTCGATCGCCTCATCGACGGTCGCACTCTCGATCGTTGAGCTGAACTCGGGTGTCATCAGGCCACCGGCGCTCTCATCATGATAGCCCAGCAATGAGCGGATCATGTCGGAGTCCTCCACCCCCATCAGGCGCAAGAGCCGCTCGGCCTTGGCGTGATCGAGATCCCCGATGATGTCAGCCGCATCATCGGGATCCATGACTGCCAACAGATCGCTGGCGCGACTTTCCTCGATGTCGCCGACGACCTCGGATTGCATATCATCCTCCAGTTCGGAGAGCGCGGTCGCGGCGGCTTCCTTGTCCAGATGTTTGAAGACCCGACCTCGCTGCTCGGGTGCGAGAGTCTCGAGGATATCGGCCACATCAGCCGGGTGGATCTCGTTGAGACGCTTATGGGTGATGGAGAGCTTGAGCTCGCTCAGATCACGCTCGAGAAGATCCATGTAGTTCCACGCGATCAACGACTCCTGTAATGGCTGGCCGACCCAGCGCGAGAGCGAGAGCGCGGCACGCTCCAGCCACGGTGAAGTGCGACGCAGGCGTCCCAGGGTGCCGACCTCGGCGCCCAGAAGGCGCAGCGAGTGAGCACTGTCGGAGAGCTTGAGATCGTTGACCTGTACGACCTTCTTGCCCTGGGTGTCCACGATGTGCTTGTTGAGCAGATCGCGCGCCAACAGCAACTCGGTGGGAGGCAGATAGGAAAAACGCAGCTCCTCACGAGGTGCGTTGAGGCGGATCGCCTGTCCGTCGAACTTGTCGACGAAGGTGGCCCAGGGAAGCAGAAACGGCGTCTTATCGGGCCCGATGAATGCCACCGCAGTCACACGAGGAAACATCTCGCCGGTGGTGATGGCCAGGTCGCTGACCGCGCCGATCGTTCTCTCTTGCGCGTCAATGACCGGTTTCTTGAGCATTTCAGACAGGTACAACACAGTGC
The DNA here is from genome assembly GCA_009781565.1 of Actinomycetes bacterium. GTDB lineage: Bacteria > Actinomycetota > Coriobacteriia > WRKU01 > WRKU01 > WRDL01. Next base: position 829 of record WQXV01000062.1, on the reverse strand, counting down.
ATCGCTCCTTAGCGTCCTCTTACAGCAGATCTCCGTAACGTTTCACGAATACATTCTTTATCAAAGTGACCAGGACCATGTAGCAGGCTACGATCAGCAGCAGTACCGCGAAGAAATACCAGGGCAGATCGGCCAGCCCGATCGCGTGTCCCAGCGGGGTGAAGGGTAGCAACGTTCCGACTGCGATACCCAGAATAGTCAGCAGTGAGACATAGCGGTTCGCCCTGCTTTGCAGGAACGGGATCTTCGGGGTGCGGATCATATGAATGACCAGAGTCTGGGTCCACAGCGACTCGACGAACCAACCGGTATGAAAGATCGCCATGAACACCGCTTTGCCCGCAGTCGAAAGCGTAGCCCAGGCACCTCCCGCAACTGCCGGGGCGATGAAGAAGAACAGGATCAGGTAGGTGGCGATATCGAACACCGAGCTGGTCGGCCCGATCCAGAGCATGAACTTCGAGATCGAGCTGGCATCCCAGTTACGCGGGATGCGCAAGAACTCATCATCGAGGTTATCCCACGGCAGAGAGATGCACGATATATCGTAGATCAGGTTGAGCACCAGGATCTGGATGGGAAGCATCGGTAAGAACGGCAAAAACCAGCTGGCTGCCAACACTGAGAACATGTTGCCGAAGTTGCTGCTTGCGGTCATCTTGATGTATTTGATGATATTGCCGTAGGTACGCCGGCCTTCGATGACGCCGCGCTCGAGCACCATCAGGTCCTTTTCGAGCAAGATGATATCGGCTGACTCCTTGGCGATATCGACGGCGGTATCCACACTGATGCCGACATCAGCCTCCTTCATGGCGGCTGCGTCGTT
>WQXV01000061.1 GCA_009781565.1 Actinomycetes bacterium | reverse complement strand
TGGGAGCAGCAACTCACCCAGGCGGGAGCCAAGATCACACCTATCGGTGAGAACGTCGTCCGCATCGAAGGCATGCAGCATATCCGCCAGCATCCCCTGATCACTTCTCGTGTCATTCTAGTCACCGATCTGGGTGCACAAAGCGCCGTAAACCTTGCTCCTTTGGGCGCCCGTATGCTCGAGGTAGGCTGTGGGCGCGGGACCAAGACACTCATCTGGGCTGATCGAGCGCGAAGAGAGGGGATGGAAGCGAAGCTTATCGGAGTCGATAAGAGTGCTCACAAGATCGAGCACGCCCAAGAGGACGCCGATCGGTTGGGATTCGATGAGATCGGCTATCAAGTCGCGGATGCTACAGACGAGACCCTGCTCGCCGAAGAGACATTTGATGTGGTATTCGTCGATGCACCTTGCAGCGGTCTGGGAACACTACGTCGGCGAAGTGACAAACGTTTGCGGCTTAAACCTGAAGATATCGATGAACTTGCTGACCTCTCGGCAACAATTCTTCGCACCTCAGCACAAAAAGTGCGCGAGGGCGGCACGCTGCTCTATGCAACCTGTACAATGAGTCGCAGAGAGAACGATGAGGTCGTCGCAGGTTTCCTCGCTTCAGTTGAAGGCGCGGATTTCCAGCTCGATCCCATCGACGAAAGTGAACTGCCTGACGCGGTGAGCACGATACGATCTGAGCACGGTTTTGTTCAGATGCAACCGATATCCGGTGGTGGAGATGGTCATTTTGTCGCGCGACTTGCGCGCAGTTGAGGAAGATAGGATATGCACACCGACCTCACGTTACTGGAACTGCTCCAGCTTCCTCCTGTAGAGCGAGATCGACCGTATCCTGAAGTCGGTCTCTCATTGCGCATGAAACTGTTCATCGCAGCAGTATCGCTCTGCGCTCTCGCGTTGTTGGCCTATTACGGGGTGCAGCTCTATCTCGATCGCCCGACCGTTCCCGAGGTGATCGGAATGACCGAGCAGCAGGCACGTTCGGCAGCAAGAGCGCAAGGACTCGATCTAGCAATATCGGCTACTCTTTACTCGACCGAGGCAGCCGGTACCGTTATCGGACAGACCCCTGACGCAGGAGCCAAGCCGCTGCTGAGCCGCAGCATGCGTGTGGTGCTCTCGTCGGGTAAACAAGCAATAACCGTTCCTGACCTGATAGGAGAGACCGAGCTGCGCGCGCGCAGTATCATCGAGCAGTTCGGACTCAATGCCCAGGTCGTCTATGAGTATGCGCCAGACCAGATCGGCAAAGTCGTCTCGACGCAACCCGAAGCACTCGCTGTAGTCAATACGGGTGATATCGTCGTCCTGCGTATCGGCGCTCCGCGCTCTCAGGTCGCCTTGGTCGAATATGATCTGCACGGGGATACGATCGTGATCTCCGCACCGACCAACGGCTCGACCGATCGGCTGGCCAGCGATATCGCGATACGACTCTCCTCACTTCTGCAAGCGGCGCAAGCCAATGTCGTGCTTTCCCATGAGCCAACGGGCTATGAGTCAGCATTCATCGAGCTTACCACCGGTGAGCAAGAGGTCGCCGTAGTCGAGGTGAAAGGGGAGGGCGAGACCGTCGAGCAGCTTGGCGAAGACTCGCTGAGCGCCGCGGTGTTCACCCGGCTCAGCGAGATCCCCCTCGCGGTCTCCTACGGGTTGTTTCCTGATGCAGAATTCGTGAGGCCGCAACGATCGGTGGTCATCTCGTTTGGGACCGAAGGCGATACCTCACTCTATCAAGACACCCGCTGGAAGGACAACGTAGCGCGATCGATCTATCTTGCGCTCGGGCAAACGCTTGTGAGATAATCGAACGACATCGGGAGCCAGAACATGGCTGAGAGGCAGCTGAGGCTGCGACCGAGACGACCGTGCTGGTAATGCAGCACGAGCAAAGGAGTCTCAATGAACAGAATGCGTACCCGCCTCATCGCAGAGATGGGTCTCTGCGTCGCGCTCTTTGCATTATTGCAATACTTCAGTATACGTTTACCGATCAACGCTTTGGGGGGAACCGCTAGTTTGGCGATGGTGCCCATCATCATCCTCGCCTTGTTGCGTGGACCTGTCGTCGGGGTGATGTGTGGGGTGATGTGTGGCATGCTCGATATGCTTATCGAGCCGTTCTTTTTCCATCCGATGCAGGTACTCATCGACTACCCACTTGCATTCGGACTGGTCGGGCTCTCGGGGCTCTATGCTCAAATGATCCAAAGGAGTTTGCGCGAACGCGCTCGAACGCGTCTCTTGCTATCGATCGCTGCGGCGACTGTGACGGCGGTCCTGTTCAGGTTCATCGCACATACCCTGAGCGGGGTCGTGTTCTTCCAATCGACCTTTCCTGATGCAAGTCAGCCATGGCTGTATTCAGCGCTCTACAATGCGACCTACCTGATTCCCTCGCTGGTCGCCTCGTTGTTGGTCATCCTTGTCGTGGCTCCCGTCCTGATACGCACGCGCATGACCGACTCACCGATCAGTCGCAAGGAGTTCTGACATGTCCGATACGCATGCCTTCATCATAGGACCCTTCTTTTCGAGGGCCGAAGGATCTTGGTCGTCTCTTAACGAAACCGTATCCTCTTCAATGATCATCGCCGTTGACGAGGGGATCGATCGGTGTATGCAGGCAGACTTGGCTCCCGCTATGGCGGTCGGAGATTTCGATAGCGTATCTGCGGTAGGTCTGGAATGGGTCAAAAGCTCTGGCTTGGGCGTCCAGATTATTCCTGCACCTCGAGATAAAGATTACAGCGATCTGGATCTTGCGCTGCGCACCTGTCGCGACAGAGGGATCACCCAGGCTACCCTCCTTGGGTTTGTCGGGGGCCGGATCGATCACCAGCTCGTCGTCCTCGGAGTATGCGCGCGTTACAGTACCGATATGGCCATCGTCATTGCTCACCAGACACAGACTCTTACCTTTGTTCGTGCTCCGCACGCCATCAAGATCGAGAAGGGCCATACCTTCAGCGTGATCGCTCTGATCGAAGATGCAGGTATCTCTATCGAGGGCGCGCGCTTTCCACTCCACGATCACGTGCTGAAGCCACTTTCAGATCTCGGGCTTTCCAATGTCGCAGACAAGACCAGCACGGTGACGGTCCACGACGGAGTTGCCTTGGTCATCGATCATGAACAGCCGAATGTCGAAGAATCATCCTCATGAGGTAGCGAAGACCCGGTCGAGAGAATTGGGATAGTGTTGCGAGAAAAAGAGACGCCGCAGCGTCTCTTTTTCTCGTCAGTTCATACTATGCCTGCCTAGACGCGCTCGACCTTCCCGGCTTTGAGGCATTTCGTGCAGACATTGACCTTTTTGACCCGTCCATCGATGTTGGCCGTCACCTTTTGAATGTTTGGACGGAACACGCGATTGGTCACGCGGTGCGAGTGACTCACATTGCGCCCTGCAGAGGGCGCTTTTTGGCAGATGACACAAACCTTTGACATAGCAATGCACTCCTTGTTGAAACGTTTTAGCCAAAAGATAGTATCACATTTGTGCAGGCAAATCAAAAAATGCATCGGGCGCAACACAATCTGGGTATAATAATACATTCAATACGGACGTATTTACTGCTGATGTGGCGTGAGGAGTGCGCAGTGGCACAAAAACAGAACGGTTCAATATTGATCGCAGACGAGGTCATCGCTGATCTTGCAGGTTATGCAGCGATGGAAAGCTATGGGGTCGTTGGCATGGCCAACGCGAGTTTTCTTGAAGGAGCGGCCCAACTACTGCCTCGTCAACGTCTCAGGAGAGGCGTGCGCGTCACGCCGGCTTGTACTGAGGATAATACCGACTGCGCGGTCGAGATCGACCTGTATGTGGTGATCGAATATGGCACCAATCTGGCAGAGGTCTCGCGCAACCTTTCCGATCGGGTCGTCTATACCATCGAGCATCTGACCGAGATGAAGGTCGCGCGTTGTGACGTCCATGTCGTCGATATAAAAGTCAGATAGAGGGTGCCCATGGACTATCCACTCACCCAATCTCTCTTTGCGCTCATATCTAAGACCTTCAAAGAGCGCGTCGAGGAGATCAACCGACTCAATGTGTTCCCAGTCCCTGACGGTGACACCGGTACCAATATGTCGCTCACCCTTGATGCGGTCACCGACGAGGTGGCCAAACTACCGGCTGGTGCCAGTCTCGAGGAGATCTGCCATGCTGCCACGCATGGGTCTTTGATGGGGGCGCGGGGTAATTCGGGTGTGATCACCTCGCAGATCATACGTGGCCTCTGCGAAGGCCTGGTCGAATCAGCCGGTCAAAGTCAAGTGGAGCGTCTGGCCCACTCGCTAGAGTCTGCTACTCGCGTCGCATATCAGGCGGTGCGCAAACCGGTCGAAGGAACTATTTTGACCGTATGCAAGGATCTGGGCATCGCCGCACGTGATGCTGCCGATCAAGGTCTAAGTTTTGAGGAGGCACTCGACCAGGTGGCCCAGGCAGGTCACGAGTCGGTCGCGCGCACTCCCGATCTCCTTCCGGTTCTCAAGGAATCGGGAGTGGTCGATGCTGGTGGTTATGGATTGGCGCTTATCTTCGATGCGGTCACCGCGGGAATGCTGGATCGTGAGCTGACTCAGATACCACTCGAGCTCATGAGCGATGAGATGAGTGTCGTGCCGGTCGATGACTGGGACGACGAGGAGTATCTCTACTGTACCGAGTTCCTGCTCTTCGGAGACGAGATCGAGCGCGAGAGCTTCCATGACTATCTGGCCGAACAGGGCGGGTCTGAGCTGGTCGTAGGGGATGGGGGAGAGTTCAAAGTCCATGTCCATACCGATGATCCCTCAGTCATCCTCGCACATGCGCTCTCGCTTGGTGAGGTCTCCGATGTCCATATCAACAATATGCGCAAACAACAGGCAGCGCGTCCTGGAGCAAGCTCAGGTCAAAGTGATGCTCATAAGCATGTGGGTGTGGTCGCAGTCGCTTCTGGATCCGGCATCGTCGATATCTTGAAATCGCTTGGTGTCGATGCTATCGTCAGCGGTGGGCAGACGATGAATCCCTCGACGGCCGATCTGGTCGAAGCAGCTGAGAAGCTCAACTGTGATGAGGTCATCTTCTTACCCAACAACAAGAACATCATCATGGCTGCCCAGACTGCCGCCGACGTCATGGACAAACCCGCCTCTGTCGTTCCGACACGTTCGATCCCTCAGGCGTTTGCAGCGATGCTCAACTACAACGAGGAAGGCGATGCTCCGCAGATCGCTGAAGAGATGACCGAGGCGATCGCCGATGTGCTCACTGCAGAGATCACCGTGGCGATAAAAGACGCCAAGGGCAACGTGGGAGACATCAAAGAGGGGCAATACATCGGAATCATCAATGGAAAGGAAATCGAGGCGGTCGGCACCTCAGTCGCCGATGTGGCTATCGATATGCTCGCCTTCATGAAAGCCGAGGATTATGAAACACTCACGGTCCTCGCAGGCCTTGATCTTGAGCAGTCAGATGCCGAGGCGCTGGCACACCGTTTTGAGGATCTCTATCCTGAGATCGAGGTCGAACTACTCCGTGGAGAGCAACCGCTCTATCCGTTGATACTTGCGGTGGAATAGGACCGGAGACACCATGACAAAGATCGGGATCGTCGCAGACAGTACCTGCGACCTCACTCCTCAACAATATGAGGATCTTGACGTCGTCTGTCTGCCCACACCGGTCTACATAGACGGGGTGACCTATCTGGACCCCTACGAGCTCTCTCCAGACCAATTCTACGAGATGCTGGTCAGCTCCGATACGCTTCCCAAGACGTCACAACCATCTCAGATGGTCATGCTTGAAGGCTTCAAGCGATGTGCGCAACAGGGATGTGACCACGTGCTGTTCATCACCATCTCGTCAAAGATGTCGGGGACCTATCGATCCGCCCAGGTGATCGCGCCTGAAAGCCCCATACCGGTGACGGTCATCGATGCGAAGACTGTATCGGTGGGATTTGGCCATATCGTTGCCGAAGCAGCGCGCGTGCGCGATAGAGGGGCATCGATAGAGGAGCTGGTAGCCTACGTCGAGGCGATCATCGCATCCCATCATACTTACTGCATACTCGACACCCTTCATTACCTGGTAAAAGGTGGCAGAGCGGGAAAGACTGCAAGCCTTGCCGCCTCGCTGCTCAGCATCAAACCGATACTGCAGGTCTCCTATGAGGGAGAGATGCTGCCGGTCAAAAAATGTCGGGGCAGACATCGGGCGATGCATGATATGGCACGCCTGGTCGAACAATACGTCAAGAAGAATGGGCCGATCTACTATTCGCTCATGTATAGCTCTAACCCATCGCTCGCCTTCGAGTTCAGCAATGTGCTCGAGAATCTCGCACTCAGTGGTACCAAGCTCGGACTGAGTGTGGTAGGACCGGCGGTCGGGACCTATGTAGCTCCGGAAGGCGTCGGTATCTCGTTCTATCAGCGACCTCGAATGCCTCGTATGTAGAGCAGCTTCGTCATGCCTGATCCGCTCTCAGCTCCTCTCACCACGCTACGCCACGTTGAAGGCAAACGCGCCAAGCTGTTTGAGAATCTGGGTATCGCGACCGTCGGCGACCTGCTCCTCCATCTACCCTTTCGTTATCTCGATCTCTCCTGTGTGGCGAAGATCGGTGATCAATTCGAAGGAGATGTGACCTGCAGCGGCACGATCACCTCGATAAAAGTCAAACGGCCACGCCCCAAGCTACGTATCACCGAGGTGGCACTGACCGATGAGACCGGCACGGTACTCGGGGTATGGTTCAATCAACCGTGGGTCGAAGCGCAGTTCCGTGTGGGCCAGC
>WQXV01000060.1 GCA_009781565.1 Actinomycetes bacterium | reverse complement strand
CACAAGGACCACAGGGGCCGCAGGGAGACAGCTTCGATGCGACAGCGTTCAATGAGCTGGTCAACCGTGTTTCCACTCTGGAACAACAGGTGGTAAGCCTGCAAGAACAGATAAACGCAATCACGACGCTGGTCGAGCTTTTAAGTGTAACGCATATCCCCATGTCGGTTCCCTTTAGAGCCACCACCGGTACCGCGACGCCGGCGGAGGTTTGCGTTATCCAAACAGGATATATGCATAACTTCTGGGGGTCGGGTGCGCTGGATCATCAAGTCGGCTTGACCAATAACACGACCTACTATCTTATGAATATGATTGCTCCAAGTTACTACCTCCCATTGACCTACTATCAGGGAGCCTCGACGATCGGGACGCTGTGGATCATACATCCGAACGGCTCGGTCATAGCAAACTACCCCCTGCATGCAGATGCAGGCGGGCTCTGGTTCAGAACTTCGGGAACGGATACTTTGCCGATCGGTACGACCATGCAGTTCACACTGATGTTGATCTTGGTTCCTCCAACCCCCTAGATCGAGCCGATCAAAGCAACATCGAGCCCCTGAGTGTCAAATATGATACTCAGGGGCTCTCGCATTCACCGTCAGATCAAGGGGTTGCGGTATCATGAGAAGCATGGATGAACCAATAAAACTGACCCAACTCTCGAGCAAGGCCGGTTGAGCCGCCAAATGGGGTCCGGGTGACCTCGAGGCGGTCCTTGACAGTATAGCTCTCGAGCAAAAAGATGAGCTGCTCTGCGGTTTTGAGACCAATGACGATGCGGCGGTCTATCGTATCAACGATGATCAAGCGGTGCTATTGACCGTCGATTTCTTTACGCCGATCGTGGATGACCCCTATGATTTCGGGCGCATCACAGCAGCTAACAGCCTCAGTGACATCTATGCAATGGGGGGCACACCGCTGACCGCGATGAACCTGCTTGCGTTCTCATGTGCGCTCGGTCCCGAGGTCGTAGCTGAGGTACTGCGCGGAGCTTCAGATGTCTGTCGGGAAGCTGGTGTAGTGGTGGTCGGAGGACACACCATAGATGATGCAGAGCCCAAGTTCGGCCTCTCGGTGATGGGGATCATCCATCCCGAAAAGATCTGGCGCAATGCAGGCGCACAGCCGGGAGATGTCCTCATTTTGACCAAACCTCTAGGTACCGGTATCTGGGGAACCGCGCTCAAACGTGAGATAGCCACCGATGAGGATGCGCGCGTAGTGATCGATGCTATGGCGACTTTGAACAAAGAAGCAGCAGATAGTGTCGGAGGGCTTGCAGTTCATGCGGCGACCGACATCACCGGCTTCGGTCTTGCCGGACACGTGCGCGAAATGGCGCACGCGAGCGACGTTGATGCAAAGATCGCACTTGATGTCGTGCCGTTGCACGATCGCGTTAAAGAGCTCGTGATCGAGGGGGTGGTTCCCGGGCGTACGGCTGAAGTCATAGCCTGGGCTGATGAGTTCATCTCGTTCGACGATACCTACACCGATCAGGAGAAGGAGCAGTGGCTCAACATCGTCTGCGATCCGCAGACAAGTGGAGGGCTGTTGCTTGCGATGCCACGCGATGATGCAGGTATCTATCTGCAGCGCATGGGCAGCTCAGCGGTCGCGATCGGGCGCTGTGTCGCCGGAGAAGGCAACGTTTTGTTCATTTAGTACAATAGAGCGCATGAACAGAAACGAACTATACCGCGCATTGCCCAACATGGATGATCTGCTCGAAGATGAACGTATCGTCTCGGTCTGCGTCGATTATGGGCGCACTCCGGTCATCGCGACGATGCGGGCGAAGCTCGATGAGATCCGCAGTGCAATCACCCTCGAGACGCTTAAGGTGGTACCTCAAGCTGATTCGATCATCGATTCTGTCGTAGCCTCACTGGCGCTCTCCGAGATACCCAGTCTGCGACGAGTGGTCAACGCGACCGGTATCGTAATACACACCAATCTGGGTCGCAGCATTCTTGCTGATGATGCACTCGACGCGGTCGTCGAGGTAGCCACTGGCTATTCGACCCTGGAATACGATGTCGACGAAGGGGCGCGCGGGTCACGTCATGATCACATCGAGGAACTTCTGTGCGAGCTGACCGGTGCGAAAGGCGCTCTTGCGGTCAACAACAATGCTGCCGCCGTCATGCTGGTGCTTTCATGTTTTGCGAAAGGTAAGGAAGCGGTGATCTCACGCGGTGAGCTCGTTGAGATAGGAGGATCGTTCCGCATCCCCGAGATCATGGCACAATCCAACGTGCGCATGGTCGAGGTCGGCACGACCAACAAGACGCGTATCGAGGATTACGGAAATGCGATGACAAGCATGACCGGGCTGTTCCTCAAAGTGCATACCTCCAACTATGAGGTGATCGGCTTTACTGAGGCACCCACGCTCTATGAACTGGCTCAGCTGGGTGCGCAATACGACATTCCGGTCGTTGAGGATCAAGGCTCAGGAGTACTCATCGATCTGCGACCATTCGGCCTTCCCTATGAGCCTATGGTCCCCGAGTCCCTCTATGCGGGTGCAAGTGTCGTCACCTTTAGCGGGGATAAGCTGTTGGGAGGACCCCAGGCAGGCATCATCGTCGGACAGAAGTGGGCCATCGATGAGCTGAAAGCACACCCGATGGTGCGCGCGCTGCGACTGGACAAGATGACCCTGGCAGCACTGGAGGCAACACTGAAGATCTATCGCGACCAGGATCTTGCCCTGCTCAAGATCCCCACGCTGCGCATGCTGACCATGTCGCTCGATCAGAGCAACGAGCAAGCCGAAACGCTGTTGGCAGCACTTCAACCGCTCCTACGTAAAGGTGATAAGGCAGATATCGTCGAAGATGTAGCGTATGCCGGGGGCGGATCGCTTCCCATGGCCGATATCCCCACGATGGTGCTGCGTCTCAAGCTGCGTGGTTTCAGCGCGGGTGATATCGAGCATGCGCTGCGCTTACACAGTGATCCACCGATCATTGCCCGTATCAAAGACGATCATCTGATACTCGATCCCCGTACGTTCGTGCGCGACGATCAAGAGGTCGTCATCGCCGCGCTCGCAGATCTACTCTCCGCATAACGATGCGGGAATCCTAAGGTCGCTCGCTATGGTCTCCTACATCCTGGGCACCGCTGGTCATATCGACCATGGCAAATCAGCATTGATACAAGCTTTGACCGGAGTGGACCCCGATCGCCTTCCTGAAGAGAAGCGTCGCGGTGTCACCATCGAGCTTGGTTTTGCGCAGCTCACCTTACCTGACGGGACCGTACTCGGTGTCGTCGACGTTCCCGGTCATGAGAAGTTCGTGCGCCAGATGGTCGCCGGTTCTTCCGGATTCGATATCGCACTACTTGTCGTCGCCGCTGACGACGGTGTGATGGTGCAGACGCGAGAGCATGTACGGGTCTTGCAATTGATGGGGATCACGCATCTGGTCGTAGCCCTTTCCAAATGCGACATGGTCGACGATGAGTGGCGCGCGTTGGTCACCCTCGATATCGTCGAGGTGCTCGCACGTCATGGCTACGAGGATGTACCGATCATCGAGACCTCGACAGTCACCGGTGAGGGCCTCGATGCGTTGGTCGCAGCACTGGAGCTGCAAGTCGCCACCATCGAAGACAAAGCCTCCTCGGAGACACTGCGCCTCCCGGTCGATAGGGTCTTTACCATCGAGGGGGCGGGTTGTGTGGTCACCGGAACGTTGTGGTCCGGTGTTGCGCGCATCGGTGATACCGTCGAGATACTGCCCTCAGAAAAAGAGGCGCGGATCCGAGGAATCCAGGTGCATAGTGCACCGGTCCAGAAAGCGTATGCTGGACAGCGCGTCGCGCTCAATCTGGCAGGGATCGAGCACACCCAGATCGAACGTGGTGATACCGTTGCGTCGCCTCGCACCATGATGATGACGCGACGATTCGATGCGGCGCTGACCTATCTGGGACCTGATGAGGGCAATGTCCCCCTCAAGTCCGGAGCACGCGTCCACATCCACCATGCAGCAACCACCACCTTGGGACGCGTCATACTCTTTGACGAGGCGACACTTGCCCCTCATACCGAGGCATTCGTCCAGATCCGGCTTGAGACGCCGATAGCCGCCCAATACCTTGACCGGTTCATCATCCGCAGCTATTCACCGACCTACACCATCGGGGGCGGCACCATCCTTGTGCCCCAGGCATCGAAACGATCCTCATTACATGAGGAGGAACGCTCTTTTCTGAGCGCATTGTACGAAGGCGATCTCGCCGATGCGGTGCAAGGTTACATGAATCTCAGCCATCTGCCGCATACCAGTGCCGAGCTCGCACTCAAACTGGGTGTGGCACGCGCAAAAGTGGCTGCGCTGCTCAACGAATCTGACTTCGAACGCATCAAGATCGCGAATGAGACTTCATTCATCACCGCAGCGGGCGCCCAACGGATCCGCGAAGGGATCGAGCGCGCGCTCCTCGCTTTTCATGAAGATCACCCACAAGAGATCGATATGTCGATCGCGACTCTGCGGGAGCGATCCGCTGGCTATCTTGATGCAGAGATCTTCGATGCATTGCTCAGCCAACTTGAAGGCCAGAAGACCGTGACATGCAACGCGGGTAGGGTCCGCCATGACCATGCACCGCAGACTGCTCAACTCGAGCGACTTGCACTGGCAAATCAAGCACTACCTCTCTTGGTGGGGCAGGGACTTGCTCCTGATTCCCTTGCAGATCTCAGTGCGCGACTGAACACGTCGAAAAAGGTTCTGAGCAATGCGCTGGCACCTCATGTCGACGTGGGCAAACTCGTGCGCCTTGCCGGTGATCTGTATTTCTCCCAAGAGGCGATCGAGCACGGCGCAGATCAGATCCGCCACTACTACCAGACTGAGATCGATCCAGGAGCTGGGGCGACGGCTGCACAACTGCGTGATGCATTGGGAGTCAGTCGTAAGTATGCGATCCCGCTGCTTGAATACTATGATCGAAGTGCACTTACCCGACGCGAGGGAGATCTGCGCTATCTCAAATAAGCTACTCTTGCGCACAACCGTGCATACGCTACAATGAATTCTGCACAAAAGGGAGCTGGATCTGTCCTGGTGGGCAGCGCGGCCTTCAAAGCCGTTGTGAGGGATGAAGAATCTCTCGGGTGTGTTCGATTCACACACAGCTCCGCCACCTAGAAACCTCTGAGGAGTCGGCCTTGATACAGAAGAAGACCACCTGGGTCATCGCGCTTATCGCAGCACTCATCTTGGGCGTCGCCCTCTTCTACTACTATCGAGCGACCACGACGTTTCCCGAGACCGATCTGCCTAAGACCGCACGGGTGGGCGCGGCCGTCATCGGTGAGATGGATGAGGGCTATCCTGAAGCGGTCCCCAAATGGGAGGGCGCGACGGTGGTCTCAAGTGATCATGTCATGCGGACCGACTTCGATGTCTATGATCTGACCCTTTCGACTCCTGACCCTTTTGATGAAGTGCTCAACGGCTATCTCACTGCATTGCAAAGAGAGGGCTTCTCGATCAACCAGCGTGATGTGGGAGACATCATGACCTCTGTCGAAGCATCGTCGACCCGCTATGCGGCGACCTTTGTTTTCTTTATGACCGAGCTTAATGAGACCGGTATCACCGCTTCGATCCGCACGTTTCGCTAAGGCGCTCGCATCAAACTTTTTCGCTACACGTTGCCTTGCCTAACAAGCAGGTGACAAGCATGAAAACAGAGGTCTCCAGCGAGGAATCGTTGCGGTGCGTGTGCTACCATAAATGAGCATTGAAAGGACTGTCCATGGCGAGCTTCAAACGCTACCTGAAATCGAATCATCATCGCATCGATGATCATCTGAGCACTTACTTCGAGGTGCCGTGCGAGCACGCCGATATGCATGAATACCTCTATGGGCCTTTGGCTGTCTACTCCTCGAATTCCGGCAAACGCCATCGTCCGCTCATCTGTCAGCTTGCCTGTCAGGCGGTCGGCGGAGATCCGGCTCTCGCACAGCGCAGCGCAGCTGCCGTCGAGCATTTCCATACCGCAGCACTCATCCACGACGACATCGAGGATGGAGCGCTGACCCGTCGCGGAGAGCCTGCCATGCACATCGTCCAAGGTGAGGGGATCGCGATCAACGCCGGTGATCTGGCGCTCTCGCTGGTGACCGGCTCGGTCGTCGATGACGAGCTGCTCGATCCCGCGCTCAAGATCCGCATACTCAAAGAGCTCGTCGACATGACCACGCGCACCATCGAGGGCCAGGCGCTCGATATCGGATGGGCCCGTGATGGACGCTTCGATCTGACGGTCGATGATTATCTGACGATGGCCAAGCACAAGACGGCACATTACAGCGGAGCTGTCCCGCTTGCGATCGGTGCCATCATCGGTGGGGCAGACGAGGAGACGATCGCGATCCTTCGTGAGTTCGGGATGGCGACCGGTCTGGCATTCCAGATCCAAGACGACCTGATCAATCTGACCGGTAGTGACAAAAGCAAGGACTTTCGCATCGACATCACCGAGGGCAAGCGCACGCTTATGGCATTGCATGCGCTGACCCACTCGCCCCAGGCGCGGCGTCTGCTCGAGATCCTCGAGAAGCGCACCTCGGATCCGGCACTGCTGGAAGAAGCGGTCCAGATCATGCGTGATGCGGGCTCTCTTGACTATGCGAGCTCCTATGCAGGCAAACTGGTCGAAGATGCCAAGGTCGAGCTTGAGCGCGCGCTCGATCCGTCCAAAGCCAAAGACCTGCTGCTCTCCATGGCAGATTTCTTCATCTCCAGGCAGGGATGAGGAGGACAAGACGCTCATGAACATCACCAATGTGCGGTCCTTTGTG
>WQXV01000059.1 GCA_009781565.1 Actinomycetes bacterium | reverse complement strand
TGTAGCTCAGATGGTCAGAGCACTCGGTTCATACCCGAGTTGTCACTGGTTCAATTCCAGTCACCGCTACCACGAAGATACCATGAGCCAAGAAGGCTCGACTTATTGGCTCATGTAGCTTTAGTCGAGCGGTAGCTGGAATCTTTTATTCCAGTCACCGCTACCAGGTAAGATGCATCGTACGCGATGCCTGATATAAAACAAAAGTGCGAGACAGAAAAGAGGCGCGGGAGCGCCAATACGTGTGAGGAGAAAAGCATGGCAAAAGAGAAGTTTGAGCGTACCAAGCCGCACGTTAACGTTGGTACGATCGGTCACGTTGACCACGGAAAGACAACGCTGACCGCTGCAATCACCAAGCGTCAAGCAGCAAAAGGTATGGCAGATTTTACCCCCTTCGATGAGATCGACAAGGCACCGGAAGAGCGCGAGCGTGGTATTACGATCGCTATCGCGCACGTCGAGTACGAGACCGACAACCGTCACTATGCGCACGTTGACTGCCCGGGACATGCTGACTACGTCAAGAACATGATCACCGGTGCGGCCCAGATGGACGGCGCGATCCTGGTCATCGCCGCCACCGACGGCCCGATGGCACAGACCCGCGAGCACATCCTGCTCGCTCGTCAGGTAGGCGTTCCCTACATCATCGTGTACCTGAACAAGACCGATATGGTCGATGATGACGAGCTTATCGAGCTTGTCGAGATGGAAGTGCGCGAACTGCTCACCGACAACGAGTTTCCTGGCGACGATATCCCCATCGTCAAGGGTTCAGCACTCAAGGCACTCGAGTCAGAGGGTGACAACGAGTACAACGAGTCGATCGATGCATTGCTCCAAGAGGTCGACGACTACATTCCGATCCCCGAGCGTGACACCGACAAGCCATTCCTGATGGCCGTCGAGGACGTGTTCACCATCACCGGTCGCGGTACCGTTGCCACCGGTCGTGTCGAGCGCGGTACGATCAAAGTCAACGACGAGGTCGAGATCGTCGGTCTTCGTCCGACCCAGAAGACCGTAGTCACCGGTGTCGAGATGTTCCGCAAGTTGCTCGACCAAGCTGAGGCTGGCGACAACGTCGGAATCCTCCTTCGTGGTACCAAGCGTGAGGAAGTTGAGCGCGGTCAGGTCCTGTGCAAACCCGGTAGCGTTACCCCGCACACCGAGTTCGAGGGCCAGGTCTACGTTCTGACAAAGGACGAAGGTGGACGTCATACCCCGTTCTTCGATGGCTATCGTCCTCAGTTCTACTTCCGCACCACCGACGTGACCGGTGTCGCGCACCTTCCCGAAGGTGTCGAGATGGTCATGCCAGGGGACAACGTGGTCGTCAAAGGCGAGCTCATCGCCCCGATCGCGATGGAAGAGGGACTTCGTTTCGCTATCCGCGAGGGTGGTCGCACCGTCGGCTCAGGCCGTGTCACCAAGATCATCAAATAGCGAAGAGCCGCACGTACACTTAATTGCAAACGGTGAGGCTTGGCAGGTGGACCTGCCGGGCCTCACGGTTACCCACTCATGATGGCTCTGAGACAATCGCGATTTAGAGGAGCGCTTGCCGAAGGACTACGATTGAGTTGCGGAGAGATGCTGGAGATGATGGCGAGAAATAACAGACGAGTGCATGTTAGGAATTGATGATTATGAGAACGCTCGTGACGTTGGCTTGCGAGGATTGCAAGCGACGTAACTATACGACCAAGAAGAACAAGATGAACAATCCAGAGCGGATCGAGTTCAAGAAGTATTGCCGGTGGTGCAAGAAGCACACCGTACATAAGGAAACCCGTTAGGTACACTTAGGCCAGTAGCTCCAATTGGCAGAGCGCCGGTCTCCAAAACCGGATGTTGCAGGTTCGAATCCTGCCTGGCCTGCCACTACCTAGCAAGTGTAAGTTGAGTTTGCCTTTTATGAAGAAGCGAGTAGAGCATGTCAAAGAAAAAAGATAAGGCCAAGAGAAAGTCAGAAGCCCACAAGCGGGCGGCAGCAGAGAAAAAAGCTGCAGAGCTTGGCCCGATCGAAGAGGCTGAGTGGGTCGAAGTGACCGAGACCACCAAGGTCAAGGTCGACAAGGTCAAAAAGCCCAAAAAGGATAAAGACGCCAAGCTTGCCAAAGAGGGCAAGAAGGACAAGGGCAAGAAGAAGGATCATGCGCCCAAGAAGGGTGGCAAACAGGCTGGAGCCCCAGCCAAGCCATCGCTGTTCGCACGTCTTAAAGGCTATCTGCAAGGAGTCATGACCGAGCTGCATCGAGTAGTGTGGCCCTCTCGTCAAGAGGTGCTCAACTCGACGATCATCGTGCTTTTCACCTTGATCTTCTTCGGCATCTTCGCATTCATCGTCGACTGGCTCTCGACCGGCCTGATGGACTTCATCATCGGTCTTGCGGCGCGGTAGGAGAGCGTAGTTATGGCGAGCAAAAAGTGGTATGTCATCCACACCTACTCGGGTCACGAGAACAAGGTCGAGGAGTCGCTGCGGCATCGTATCGATTCGCTGCACATGAAGGATATGATCTTCGATATCCAGATCCCGACCGAGACCGTCATCAACAAAGACGACGGAAAAAAGCAAGAGATCAAGCTGTTTCCCGGCTATATCTTCGTCCAGATGATCTTGGATGATCAATCATGGGCGGTGGTGCGCCACACACCTGGTGTGACTGGATTCGTGGGCAAATCGGGGACATCAAATAGCAAGCCTCAGCCGCTTTCGCGCGACGAGGTCAATCGGATGTTGGGCAAGAGCAAGTCGAGCATGGCTGCTCCGGTGATCATCTCGAACTATGAGGTGGGACAGACCGTGCGGATCAGGACCGGGGCGTTCGAGGATTTCGACGCGACGGTCACCGAGGTCAATCCCGACAAGGGTGTATTGACCTGTATGGTGACCTTGTTCGGTCGCGAGACGCCGGTCACCCTTGACTTTGTCAGTGTCGAGCGTATATAGAGAAGGAAATGCTACGGGGTGTGACCAGGTCGGTCAGCTTCTCGCCCTGTTGGAGATAAAGAGAGAGCAAAGGAAGAGATAATGGCTAAGAAAGTAGCTGGATTCATCAAACTCCAGATCCCCGGTGGGCAGGCAAATCCTGCGCCTCCGGTCGGTCCTGCGCTCGGTGCGCAGGGTGTCAATATCATGCAGTTCTGTCAGGCATTCAATGCTGATACCGCCGATCGTCAGGGTGTGACCCTGCCGGTCGAGATCACGGTGTATGAGGACAAGTCGTTCGATTACATCATCAAGACCCCACCCGCCGCTTATTTCCTGCGCAAAGCAGCAGGGATCGAGAAGGGTTCAGGCGAGCCTCAGGCCAACAAGGTGGCCACCGTCACGTTGCAGGATTGCCGTGATATCGCCGAGCAGAAGATGGTCGATCTGAATGCCAACGACATCGAGGCAGCAGCGATGATCATCGCCGGTAGCGCACGCTCCATGGGCATCGTCGTGCTCGACGATCAAGGAGAGCTGTTACCCGGTCATGAGACACGTGAGCTCGTCAAGAAGTTCGACGAGGAAGAGCTGGTCGAAGGCACCGAAGGCGAAGAGGGTGAAGGCGAAGAGGGCGAAGGCGAAGGCGAAGAGTCTACCGAAGAGGAATAAGACGCCCAAAGATACTGCAGGTGATGTGCATACTCCACACCTTGCCGAGGATGCAGCAGAAACGGAGGAGGTAGGCGGATAGCCTATCGAGAAAGGAGCCGAAATGGCACTGACGAAAAAAGAGAAGGCACGCGAGGGAAAGATCGAAGAGGGTAAGGCTTACTCGGTCGAGGAGGCTGTCGCCATCATCAAGGAGTGTGCGACCGCAAAATTCGATGAGACGATCGAGGGACACTTCCGCCTCGGAATCGACACCCGTCACGCCGATCAAGCCGTACGCGGATCGATCTCGCTTCCCCATGGGGTCGGCAAAGACGTCCGCGTTGCCGTGTTCGCCGAGGGTGATAAGGCCAAAGAAGCTGAGGCAGCGGGAGCCGATCTGGTCGGAGGCGACGAGCTTATCGCCAAGATCGCCGATGGATTCGTCGATTTTGACGCGACGGTCGCTACCCCCGATATGATGGCCAAGGTCGGACGTCTCGGTAAGGTGCTGGGACCTCGCTCGCTCATGCCCAACCCCAAACTGGGTACCGTGACCAATGATCTGGAAAAGATCGTGGGTGAGCTTAAAGCAGGTCGTATCGAGTATCGCGCTGATAAATTCGGGATCTGTCATGTACCGGTCGGAAAAGCATCTTTCGAGGAGGCGGCGCTCGTCGAGAACTTCAACACATTGCTTGATGAGATCAATCGCTCGAAGCCGGCATCGTCGAAAGGACGCTATCTCAAGAGCGTGACGCTGACCTCGACCATGGGGCCTGGTGTCAAGATCGAGACCAGCTGAGAAATTCCAAGATCTGATGAAATGAAGTAGAGCCACTTTGAGTGGCTCTGCTTATGTATCCTGAGGTTTTCCGCTACAATCCGCTACAATAAAGCATCACCAAATGAGCAAGATTTCGGATAGGACGGGAGTCGTGATCATATGGGACCGATCTATGTATTTGGTCATCGCAATCCTGATAACGACAGTATCGTGTCAGCCGTAGCTTATGCTGCGCTCAAAAACGCGACCGATCCAGACAACGAATACGCTCCAGCTCGGCTCGGCCCTATGCCGCGTGAGACGCAATGGCTCTTCGACCAATACGGTATCGAGGCACCTCAGCTCATCGAGCACATCAATACGCGCGTAGGCGACGTTATGCAGACCGATGTCATATCGGTACATGCCGATACCGACATGCAGACGGCCAGCCGTATCATGCGCAAATACGATCTGCGTACCCTGCCGGTGCTTGATAGTGACAACCGCGTACTGGGGTTGCTCAGCTACCGCACCTTGGCGCAGTGCTATCTGCAAGAGATCATCGACCACACCGACCATTTCGAGGGCAAGCTCAGCGACATGCACCTGCATAAGATCACGAATCTGATGGAGACAGTCCTCGAGATCACCAGTCCCGACAATCTTTTGGAAGACACGGTCAATATATTGCTTGATAGTCCTGATCGCGAGCTGATCGTGACCGATGAGGAGGGTCGCTGTGTCGGCGTTATGACCCGGACCGATGTGGTCAGAGGCCACAAACGGCGCTGCATCCTGGTCGACCATAACGAGATGAGCCAGTCGGCTCCCGGTGTGGACGACGCCGAGGTGCTCGAGATCATCGATCACCATCGCGTTGGTGACGTACAGACCTCGGGTCCGATTCTGTTCTACAACGTACCCATCGGCTCGACCGCCAGTATCGTGACCCTGCGCTATGAAGACGCCGGTATCGAGATCCCCCAAGCAATCGCGGCAATCCTGCTCTCAGCGATATTGACCGATACGGTCATCCTCAAATCGCCGACGACGACTGAGATCGACCGTGGTCTGGTCAAGATGCTCTCCGATCTGGTGGGCGTCGATTACGAGCAGTTCGGCCTCGAAGTGCTTAAAGCACGCAGTGCCGGTGAGGAGCTGGTCATAAGCGAGGTCATCGGCAATGACCTGAAAGAATACATCGTCGGTGACAAGACCGTCGCGATCGTCCAATATGAGACAGTCGACCTCGAGCCGATCAAGCAACGCAGCAAGAAGGTGCTCAAAGCGATGGAGAAAGCGGCGAAGGCGCGCAACTTCGACGCCTTCGTTTTGATGGCGACCGATATCATCACCGAAGGATCCGAGATCTATGCGGCAGGCGACATCAGTATCGCCGAGAAGGCGCTCGATATCGATCTGTCCAGCGGAAGCGCGTGGATGCCCGGTGTGCTCTCACGCAAAAAACAGGTCGCTCCCGCCTTCATGGAATAATCCATCCGATGCGAACAACGAGGCGATGACCCATGGGTGAGTGGGGCGAATACTTTGTCGTCTTCGCATTCGTCGGCGCCGCTATCTACGCGTTCTATATGCTCGCAGCCGATGTCAAATCCTCAGCAGCGGTCGCACGCTTCGACCAAGTGGTCTCCGATCACATATTCAAGCTGCGACGTCCCTGGCTCGATCGGATCATGAAGCTTGCGACCTATGCGGGCGGGACGATCGGGATAACGGTGTTCACATTCGCGCTCGTGTTCGCCCTTATCGATCTTGGCAAGATGTCACAAGCTCGCTTCAGCGCTGTGCTGGTCATCGGCGGCACGATCCTGGCCAACGGTCTCAAGCCCTTCCTCAAACGGGTACGACCGAGCGCACCGGAGCACTATATCAAGAAGCCGAGCAGCTCATCGTTTCCCTCGGGGCACAGTATGGCCAGCATGTGTCTGGGACTGGCTACGATCGAGGCGGTACTGCCCGCCTCCTCGATCACCACACCGATCAAAGCCCTGATCGTGATCCTTGCTTTGCTCTATGTATTGCTCGTCGGATTCTCCCGCGTATACCTTGGCGTGCATTGGCCCAGCGACGTGGTGGCATCGTGGTTACTCGGCACAGCGTGGATCACCGGAGCGACCGGTTGGCGCTTCATGGGACTGGAGAGAAGCGAGCAGCTCGAGATTCTAAATATGAGCGGGGTCTAGCAGGCGCGTGGCAGGGTCACAGAAAACGTCGAGCCAAGCCCCTCCATCGAGCTGACCGCGATCGTCCCGTCAGCTTTCTCGACCGCTCCTTTGACCAGAGCCAGGCCCAGTCCGGTACCGCCATTGAGCGCCGAGCGCTCCTGATCGATGCAGTAGAACCGCTCGAAGATCTTGTCCAGTTTGTCCTCCTCGATACCGATACCGGTATCGATAACGTCCAGCGTCACGCTGGTGATCCCGCAACGCAGTTCGATCTCGACATGACCTTCATCGGTATAGGCCAACGCGTTGTTGATCAGGTTGTCCAAAATGATGGTGAACTGGGTCGGCTGGATCGCCACGAACAC